>NZ_VMMZ01000078.1:0-14315 GCF_013277475.1 Streptococcus sp. k-628 | reverse complement strand
TTTCATTGAGTATTATTTCCATTATTTATACTGATATATAAAATAATACGGAAAACTTCTCAAAAGTAAGAATTTCTTTGACAAACCAAAGAAAACGCTTGCATATTATTTTGCTACATGCTATACTGATATAGAAATTTATTGATTGGAGAATCATTATGAGAAAAACACCATCTCAAACTGAGAAAAAAATGGTCTACAGCATCCGTTCCCTCAAAAATGGAACTGGTTCTGTCCTTATCGGCGCAAGCCTTGTCCTACTTGCTATGGCTACGTCAACTATCTCAGCCAACGAAAGTACACTAACCACTAACGCAAGTAATAGTGAAACCACTACTGCCCTTGCCCAACCTCTTACTGATGCAACAAACATCGCTGGCAAGAACGAAAGCGATTTTTCTTCACCTAATAATGCAAACGCTTCCCTAGAAAAAACAGAAGAAAAACCTGCAACAGAGCCAACAACTCCTGCTGCAACTTCAGCCGATTCAGCACCACAAACCGGACAAGATCGTTCAAATGAGCCAACTACTTCTACTAGTCCAGTAGCAACTGAAACTAAGGCAGAAGAGCCAATCGAAGACAACTACTTCCGTATCCATGTCAAAAAACTTCCTGAAGAAAACAAGGATTCTCAAGGACTATGGACTTGGGATGATGTTGAAAAACCATCTGAAAATTGGCCAAACGGAGCCTTGTCCTTTAAGGATGCCAAAAAAGACGACTACGGCTACTACCTAGATGTCAAATTAAAGGGAGAACAAGCTAAGAAAATTAGCTTTCTCATCAACAATACAGCTGGAAAAAATCTAACCGGCGATAAATCTGTAGAAAAACTGGCACCAAAGATGAATGAGGCTTGGTTAGACCAAGATTACAAGGTCTTCTCTTACGAGCCACAACCTGCAGGAACTGTTCGCGTCAACTACTACCGTACAGATGGCAACTATGACAAGAAATCTCTCTGGTACTGGGGAGATGTGAAAAATCCAAGTAGCGCTCAATGGCCTGACGGAACAGACTTTACTGCTACAGGCAAATACGGCCGCTATATCGACATTCCTCTTAAGGATGCCGCCAAAGAATTTGGATTTTTACTATTAGATGAGAGCAAACAAGGAGACGATGTGAAAATCCGTAAAGAAGATTATAAGTTCACAGATTTGAAAAATCATAGCCAAATTTTCCTAAAAGACGATGACGAATCGATTTACACAAATCCATACTATGTTCATGATATCCGTATGACAGGTGCCCAACACGTAGGCACTTCTAGCATTGAAAGTAGTTTTTCAACACTTGTTGGTGCTAAAAAAGAGGATATCCTCAAGCACTCCAACATCACTAATCACCTAGGAAACAAAGTAACTATCACCGATGTTGCAATCGATGAAGCTGGTAAGAAAGTGACCTACAGCGGAGATTTCTCTGACACAAAACATCCCTATACTGTTAGCTACAATTCCGACCACTTCACTACCAAAACAAGCTGGCGTCTGAAAGATGAGACTTATAGCTATGATGGCAAACTTGGAGCCGATCTCAAAGAAGAAGGAAAACAGGTTGATTTGACCCTCTGGTCACCAAGTGCTGATAAGGTTTCTGTCGTTGTCTACGACAAGAATGACCCTGACAAAGTAGTTGGAACTGTCGCTCTTGAAAAAGGAGAAAGAGGAACTTGGAAACAAACTCTAGATAGCACAAACAAATTAGGAATCACAGATTTCACTGGCTACTATTATCAATACCAAATCGAGCGTCAGGGTAAAACTGTTCTTGCACTCGATCCTTACGCTAAATCCCTCGCTGCTTGGAATAGTGATCTTGCAAAAACAGACGCTTCCCATAAAGTGGCTAAAGCCGCCTTTGTAAATCCAGCTAAACTAGGACCTCAAGACTTGACTTATGGTAAGATTCACAACTTCAAGACTCGTGAAGATGCCGTTATCTACGAAGCTCATGTGCGTGACTTCACTTCAGATCCTGCCATTGCAAAAGACTTGACCAAACCATTTGGTACCTTTGAAGCCTTTATTGAAAAACTAGACTATCTCAAAGACTTGGGTGTGACCCACATCCAGCTCCTTCCAGTCTTGTCTTACTACTTTGTCAATGAGTTGAAGAACCACGAACGCTTATCTGACTATGCTTCAAGCAACAGCAACTACAACTGGGGATATGACCCTCAAAACTACTTCTCATTGACTGGTATGTATTCAAGCGATCCTAAAAATCCAGAAAAACGAATCGCAGAATTTAAAAACCTCATCAATGAAATCCACAAACGTGGCATGGGAGCTATCCTAGATGTCGTTTATAACCACACAGCCAAGGTCGATATCTTCGAAGACCTAGAGCCAAACTACTACCACTTTATGGATGCAGATGGCACACCTCGAACTAGCTTTGGTGGTGGACGCTTGGGGACAACCCACCATATGACCAAACGACTCCTAGTTGACTCTATCAAATATCTAGTTGATACCTACAAAGTGGATGGATTCCGTTTCGATATGATGGGAGACCACGATGCGGCTTCTATCGAAGAAGCTTACAAGGCTGCACGCGCCCTCAATCCAAACCTAATCATGCTGGGTGAAGGTTGGAGAACCTATGCTGGCGATGAAAACATGCCTACTAAAGCTGCTGACCAAGATTGGATGAAACATACCGATACTGTCGCTGTCTTCTCAGATGACATCCGCAACAACCTCAAGTCTGGTTATCCAAACGAAGGTCAACCTGCCTTTATCACAGGTGGCAAGCGTGATATCAACACTGTCTTTAAAAATCTCATTGCTCAACCAACCAACTTTGAAGCAGACAGTCCTGGAGATGTCATCCAATACATCGCAGCCCATGATAACTTGACTCTCTTTGACATCATTGCCCAGTCTATCAAAAAAGACCCAAGCAAGGCTGAGAACTATGCTGAAATCCACCGTCGTTTGCGACTTGGAAATCTCATGGTCTTGACAGCTCAAGGAACTCCATTTATCCACTCTGGTCAGGAATACGGACGTACTAAACAATTCCGTGACCCAGCCTACAAGACTCCAGTAGCAGAGGATAAGGTTCCAAACAAATCTCACTTGTTGCGTGATAAGGATGGCAATCCATTTGACTACCCTTACTTCATCCATGACTCTTACGATTCTAGCGATGCAGTCAACAAGTTTGACTGGACTAAGGCTACAGATGGAAAAGCATATCCTGAAAATGTCAAGAGCCGTGACTATATGAAAGGGTTGATTGCTCTTCGTCAATCTACAGATGCCTTCCGACTTAAGAGTCTTCAAGATATCAAAGACCGTGTCCACCTCATCACTGTCCCAGGTCAAAATGGTGTGGCAAAAGAGGACGTAGTGATTGGCTACCAAATCACTGCTCCAAACGGTGATATCTACGCAGTCTTTGTCAATGCGGATGAAAAAGCTCGCGAATTTAACTTGGGAACTGCCTTTGCCCACCTCAGAAATGCTGAAGTTTTAGCAGATGAAAACCAAGCAGGGCCAGTCGGAATTGCCAACCCGAAAGGACTTGAATGGACTGAAAAAGGCTTGAAATTAAATGCCCTTACAGCCACTATTCTTCGAATCTCTCAAAATGGAACTAGCCATGAGTCAACCGCAGAAGAGAAACCAGACTCAACCCCTTCCAAGCCTGAACATCAAAATGAAGCTTCTCACCCTGCACATCAAGATCCAGCTCCACAAGCTAGACCTGATTCTACTAAACCGAATGCAAAAGTAGCTGATGCGGAAAATAAACCTAGCCAAGCTACAACTGATTCACAAGCTTCACAACCACATAAGGACAGTAATACTCAATCACTTCCAGCTACTTCTACACAAGCTATTGTAACTTCCTACACTCCAGCTTATACAAATAAGAAACCGGAAACTCCAAATCAGGCAACTAAAGCTAGTTGGAAACAAGAAAATGGCATCTGGTATTTCCATAAAGCAGACGGTTCTCTAACTACTGGTTGGATCAAAGATGGAGATACTTGGTATTATCTAAAAGATGATGGCTCTATGTCAACTGGTTGGGTGAAAGATGGCAATGTTTGGTACTTCCTAAATAGTAACGGCTCTATGTCAACTGGTTGGGTAAAAGATGGAGATACTTGGTACTATCTAGATCCATCAGGAGCTATGAAAGAAAATCAATGGTTTGAAGTTTCTGGCAAATGGTACTATGTTGATTCATCAGGTAAACTTGCAGTTAATACAAGAGTTGAAGGATATTTGGTCAATGAAAACGGTGAATGGGTTAGCTAAAACTGCTACTGTATAACCTTTGCATAGCTAGATATAACTAATCCAAATACAGGAAGCTCAACGATAACAAATTCCTGTTGGCAGGAATCAACCTCCTTGCCCTTCTAGGTCTCGGATTCTTGCTAAAAAACAAAAAAGAGAACTAAAACTCAATGAAAATCAAAGAGCAAACTAGCCGCAGTCTGCTCAAAGCACTGCTTTGAGGTTACAGATGGAAACCGACGTGGTTTGAAGAGATTTTTGAAGAGTATAAACTAGCCCTCCTATAGAACAATCCCCCAAGTCTTAACGCTCGGGGGATTGATTTTTGTACAATATTTATTGTCCTAATAGGCCTGATGAGGATTTTTTATTAAGCCTCTTTCATGGCAAAGTAAGCCCGTACTTTTGGTGCCACTTGTGTGCCGAAGAGTTCAATAGCTCTCAGGACTTGTTCATGAGGCATAGAACCAAGAGGTAGGTGCAACATAAAGCGGTCCAAACCTAAATCCTTAATCATGCGAATCAATTTTTCTGCCACCTGATCTGGATTGCCCACAAACATGGCGCCATTTGGTCCTACTTGCTCTAAATATTGCTCATAACGCAATTCCTGCCAGTGCGGACGGTCTTTAGAAATAGCATCCACCACTTGCTTGGTCGGATGGAAATAATCTTTCACCGCCTGCTCGCCATCCTCAGCAATCCAACCCCAAGAATGAGCCCCAACCTTTAGTTCCTGACTGGCATGGCCCGCTTCGCTCCCAATCTCACGATAAGCCTGAATAAACTTTTTAAAATAACGAGGATTGCCACCGATAATGGCATAGACAATCGGTAGACCTGCCTGAGCAATCTTCACTGTTGATTCGACATGACCACCTGTCGCTATCCACAAGGGTAATTTGTCCTGAACTGGACGAGGATAAACTTCTTTACCAGCAATCGTTTGGGTCAATCGACCTTGCCAGTCTAACTTGGTCTTTTCATTGACTAATTGAAGCAAGTCTAATTTCTCATCAAAAAGGGCTTCGTAGTCTTTCAAATCATATCCAAACAAGGGAAAAGATTCCGTGAAAGAACCCCTTCCAGCCATAATCTCCGCTCGTCCATTTGACAAAGCATCGATAGTGGCATACTGTTGGAACAAACGAATCGGATCCATGCTCGAGAGAATGCTGACTGCGCTGGTCAAACGGATTTTCTTGGTATTGACTGCCCCAGCTGCCAGGATAATCTCTGGGGCTGATACCGCAAAATTCGCTCGATGGTGCTCGCCAATCCCATATACATCCAAACCAACCTTGTCAGCCAGTTCAATCTCCGCCACCAACTGGCGAATGCGTTCGGCATGACTGTAAGTCTGGCCAGTCCCTTCAAGTTCCGTTGTTTCCCCAAATGTTGAAATTCCCAATTCTACCACAGTGATTCTCCTTGTCTACCTCTGTCCTTCATTTTGAAAAATTATTCTAACACTAATCTTGAAGACAATCAACCGATTTGCTCACAAGAAAAAGCCTAGATAACTAGACTTTTTTAGCTTATTCTACCGTTACTGATTTAGCAAGGTTACGTGGTTTGTCCACATCAAGTCCACGGTGAAGGGTTGCAAAGTAAGCGACCAATTGCGTTGGTACAACCATTGAAATTGGTGAGAGGTATGGGTGTACAGTCGTAAGCACGATGTCGTCTGTCTCTTTGGCAACATTCTCTTCTGCGATAGTGAGAACCTTGGCTCCACGGGCTGCGACCTCTTGGATATTTCCACGAGTATGGTTGGCAAGGACTGGATCTGACAAGAGGGCCAAGACAGGTGTTCCTTCTTCAATCAAGGCAATAGTTCCGTGCTTGAGTTCTCCTGCCGCAAAGCCTTCACACTGGATGTAAGAAATCTCTTTGAGTTTAAGGCTTGCTTCCATAGCTACGTAGTAATCTTGACCACGCCCAATATAAAAGGCGTTGCGAGTTGTTTCAAGAAGTTCACGAACCTTGGCTTCAATGGTTTCTTTCTCTGAAAGAGTTGATTCGATAGACTGGGCTACGATTGACAACTCATGCACCAAATCAAAGGCTTGCGCTTTAGTATTACCATTTGCTTCTCCGACTGCTTTTGCAAGGAAGGCAAGGGCTGCGATTTGCGCTGTATAAGCCTTGGTTGAGGCTACGGCAATTTCAGGACCTGCATGAAGGAGCATGGTATGGTTGGCTTCACGAGAAAGAGTTGAACCTGGTACGTTTGTCACTGTCAAGCTTGGGATACCCATTTCATTAGCCTTAACCAAAACCTGACGGCTATCCGCTGTTTCACCAGACTGACTGATAAAGATGAAGAGTGGTTTCTTGCTGAGAAGTGGCATACCATAGCCCCACTCAGATGAAATTCCAAGTTCTACTGGTGTATCTGTCAATTCTTCCAGCATCTTCTTAGAAGCAAATCCTGCGTGGTAAGATGTTCCAGCTGCAAGGATGTAGATGCGGTCTGCGTCTTGAACAGCCTTGATGATAGCTGGGTCTACGACAACTTGACCAGCCTCATCTGTGTAGGCTTGGATGAGTTTACGCATAACCGTTGGTTGCTCATCGATTTCCTTGAGCATGTAGTAAGGGTAAGTTCCCTTACCGATATCTGACAAGTCAAGTTCAGCAGTGTAACTAGCACGCTCACGACTATTGCCATCATAGTCTTGAACTTCCACACTATCAGCCTTGACGATGACCAACTCTTGGTCATGAATTTCCATGTATTGGTTGGTCTCACGAATCATAGCCATGGCGTCTGAGCAGACCATGTTGTAGCCTTGTCCAAGACCAATCAAAAGTGGTGATTTATTCTTAGCCACATAGATGACTTCAGGAGTTTGTGAGTCAACCAAGGCAAAGGCATAAGAACCACGGATGATGTGAAGAGCTTTTTTGAAGGCTTCAAGAACTGACAAGCCATCTTCTTCTGCAAATTTTCCAATCAAGTGAACGGCGATTTCCGTATCTGTTTGCCCTTTGAAGTGGTGACCTGCAAGGTATTCTTCCTTGATTTCAAGGTAGTTCTCAATCACCCCATTGTGAACCAAGACAAAACGTTCTGTCTCAGAGCGGTGTGGGTGAGCATTGTCTTCCGTTGGTTTCCCGTGAGTAGCCCAACGAGTATGTCCGATACCAGTTGTTCCCTCAACTTCAGCTGTCTTGGCAGACAATTCGGCGATACGACCGACAGCCTTGACTAGGTGATTTTCAGCACCACCTAGGACAAAAATTCCCGCAGAATCATAGCCACGGTATTCAAGCTTTTCAAGCCCTTGAATCAAAATATCAGTTGCATTTGTGTTTCCAACAACACCAACAATTCCACACATAGTATATACGACACAGACCAGCTGTGCTTTCTCCTTAAAATTGGTATAGTCTAATTCTTCTTTTATAGAATCAGCAAAAACAGTATATACTTGTTTCTTTCACTTGTCAAGAGCAAAAATTGGTATAGTTCAAATTAAGCTCCTGTAACCAAAAAACTCTGACCAATTAGGATAATCAGTCAGAGTCCTTTTTAAAATCCATTATTATCGCTTAATTCCTTGAACCAGTACCCTGACTTTTTCAGACGACGTTCTTGCGTTTCCAAGTCAAGCTCAACTAGACCATATCGGTTTTTATAGCTATTGAGCCATGACCAACAATCAATAAAGGTCCAGATTAAGTATCCTTTACAGTTGGCTCCATCTTCAATAGCACGGTGAAGTTCACGAAGATGACCTTTTACAAAGTCAATACGGTAATCATCTTGAACCATTCCATTCTCACGGAATTTTTCTTCCCCTTCAACACCCATACCATTCTCTGTCAACATCCACTCAATATTGCCATAATTTTCCTTGATATTTTGGGCGATGTCATAAATCCCTTGCTCATAAATCTCCCAGCCACGATGAGGATTGATTTTACGTCCAGGCATCACATAAGGCTCGTAAAAATGTTCTGGTAAGAGTGGACTCTCTGGATGCTTAGCAAATCGAGGAGCCATAACACGCAAAGGTTGATAGTAGTTAACACCAAGGAAGTCCACTGTATTGTCACGAATGACTTCCAACTCCTCCTCCGTAGCATCAGGCAAGAGACCGTATTCATGTAAGATTTCTACCAACTTCTGTGGATAAGTCCCCAAAACAGACGGATCTAAGAAAGATTGGGCCTGAAAGAGGTCCGCAATATGAGCAGCCTTGACATCAGCAGGATGCTGGCTACGTGGATAAGCCGGTGTCAAGTTGAGGACAATCCCAATCTTGGAGTCTGGCAAAAGTTCATGACAAGCCTTAACCGCCTGACTGCTAGCTAATTGTGTGTGATAAGCTACTTTAACGGCTGCCTCTGCATCCACCTTATGTGGATAATGGGCATCGTAAAAATAGCCAAATTCTACTGGAACGATTGGCTCGTTAAAGGTAATCCATTGATCCACTAAATCTCCATAAGTCTCAAAACAAAAACGAGCATAGTCTTCATAGGCTGAGACAGTCGCCTTATTTTCCCAACCATCACCATCCTCTTGAAGGGCAAAAGGCAGATCAAAATGATAAAGATTGACTAAAAGACGAATCCCCTTAGCCTTAATAGCCTCAAAAACCTTACGGTAAAAGTCTACACCTTGAGGATTGACTTCCCCACATCCTTGTGGAAAAATCCGTGACCACTGAATAGAAGTCCGAAAAGCCGTGTGACCAGTTTCTAACAGTAGCTCAATATCCTTTTCCCAGTTTTCATAAAAGGTCGATGTCTTATCTGGACCAATCCCATTATAGTAACGATTTGGCTCCACTTGGTACCAATAATCCCAGAGATTATCTCCCTTACCGTCACCAGCTATACGTCCTTCTGTCTGCGGCCCAGAAGTAGAGGATCCCCAGACAAAATCCTTTGGAAATCTTAGCATACATTTACCTCTTTATCTACTCATTTTTCTCATTATACAGAAAAAACAAGGCAAAAACTAGTTACATTTTTTCCTTGTTTTTCTTCTGATTATAGTTTTTATTTCTTGCTGAGGATTTCAAGCGTTTCAAGCACGTTATCTGCATGAACCTCGATGGTGTCACCAGTTGCCTTAATCTTCACTTCTACGATGCCATCAGCCGCTTTCTTCCCAACAGTGATACGGATTGGCAATCCAATCAAGTCACTATCGCTGAATTTGACTCCGACACGTTCGTTACGGTCATCTGTCAAGACTTCGTAACCAGCTCCCATCAAGCTTGCTTCAAGTTTTTCTGTCAAGGCTTGCGCTTCTTCGTCCTTGACATTGACAGTAATCAAGTGCACATCAAATGGTGCCAATTCTTTAGGGAAATTGATTCCCCAAGCGTAACGGTATTCACCTTTTGGCGTTTTGTTAACAAAGAGGCGAGCGTGTTGCTCCATCACTGCTGAAAGGAGACGGCTGACACCGATACCGTAACATCCCATGATAATTGGCACAGCCCGGCCATTTTCATCCAAAACATCCGCTCCCATGCTTGCTGAATAGCGAGTGCCGAGTTTGAAGATGTGACCAATTTCGATACCACGCGCAAAGTTAAGAACACCTTGTCCGTCTGGGGAAATTTCACCCTCACGAACTTCACGGATATCCACATATTCTGCAGTAAAATCACGACCTGGATTCACACCAGTCAAGTGGTAGCCATCTTCGTTAGCACCCACAACTGCATTGCGAACATCTTGCACCTTACGGTCTGCGATGATTTTAACATTCTCTGGCAAAGCAACTGGGCCAAGTGAACCAAAACCTGCTTGTACAACATTTGCCACTTCTTCTTCGCTAGCAACGTCAAAGAAATCTGCTCCCAAGTGGTTTTTCAACTTGACTTCGTTGAGTTGGTCATTTCCAACTAGAAGGGCTGCAACAAGCTCACCATCTGCCATGTAGAAGAGGGTTTTAATTGTTTGTTCTTCTGGGACGTTTAGGAAGGCTGCAACTTCATCGATTGATTTAACATCTGGCGTTGCAACACGAGTCACTTCTTCTTCAGCAACAACACGGTTGCTTGGTTTGTACTCGTTTGTTGCCATTTCCAAGTTAGCCGCATAGCTAGACTCACTTGAGTAAGCAATGGTATCTTCACCAGAAACCATCCATTTGAGCAATTCTGCCTTGATTTCTTCTTGCACTTCTGCAGGAATTTCGTCAAATGAGGCAACTGACTTGTCCAAGACAACCCAGCGGTCAAGGTCTGTACGAGCAGGTGTAATGGCCATAAATTCTTGGCTGTCCTTACCACCCATGGCTCCACCGTCACCGATGATAGCCTTGAAATCTAAACCACTACGAGTGAAAATACGCTCATAAGCAGCCTTATACTCATCATAAACACTGTCCAAGCTATCATAGTTAGCGTGGAAACTGTATGCATCCTTCATGATAAACTCACGTGTACGGAGAAGTCCATTACGTGGGCGTTTTTCATCACGATACTTAGGTTGGATTTGGTAAAGGTTGAGTGGCAATTGCTTGTAAGACTTAACAGAATCACGGACAATAGCTGTAAATGTCTCTTCGTGGGTTGGACCTAGGATAAAGTCTGATTTTTCACGATTTTTTAGTTTATAAAGGTCTTCACCGTAGGTTTCATAACGGCCAGATTCACGCCAAAGATCGGCACTAAGAAGAGCTGGAGCCAACATCTCAACAGCCCCAATCTTGTCGAATTCTTGGCGCATGATATTTTTAGCTTTCTCAATAACACGGTTAGCAAGTGGTAAGTATGAATAAACACCTGCTGATACTTGACGAACATAACCAGCACGCAACATAAGAGCGTGACTAATAACTTGAGCATCGCTTGGCATTTCGCGAAGCGTTGGGATAAGCATTTTACTTTGTTTCATAATATTCCTCGATTATCTAAAAAAGAGTCGCATAATGTCATTCCAAGTCACAGCAATCATCAAGACAACCATGATGACCACTCCGGCCAAGGTGACATAGGTTTCAATTTCTTGTTTCAATGGTTTGCGGCGGATGGCTTCTAGGATATTGAGCACAATCTTACCACCATCCAATGCTGGAATCGGAATAAGATTAAAAATCCCAATATTGATGGAAATCATTGCCAAGAAGTACAAGACATTCTCAATTCCATTTTTAGCGGCATCACTACTTGCCTTAAAGATGGCAACAGGTCCACCTAGCTTGTTCAAATCCGGTTGGAAAATCAAATTTTTCAGAGCTGATAAAATTCGTAGGGCCGAGTCAGCAGCAGTTGTAAAACCACCTACAAACATGGATAGAAAATCTGACTTAATCCCCGGTTGAACACCTAGAAGGTAACGGCCTTGACTTTCTTCCGGAGTAACCGTAACTTGTTTGTCACTACCATTTTCAAAAATAGTCACATCCAAGGTCGGGGTCGTCTTATCTTTGGTTTCTGATTCCACAGCCTGAATCAAGCTTTCCCAGTTGCTAACCTCATGTGAACCAATCTTGGTAATCTGTGCTGTTTCTGGCACTCCTACCTTAGCCAAGGCCCCTTGGGGCATGACATGGAACTGGTTGGTATCGACATCTCTGACACCACCCTGCATGAAGATTAAAATCCAAAAAACAACGATACCTAAGATAAAGTTATTCATAGGGCCTGCAAAGTTGGTAATGAGTTTCCCCCAGATAGTCGCATTTTGATATTGAACATCTAAAGGTGCAATCCGAACCTCAGTACCATCTGCTTCCACAACCGTTGCATCGTGATCCACTGCAAATATTTTTTCTTCTTCCAGAACCAATCCTTTGATAAAGAGCTTATCTTCAAAGTCAAATTGGGTCACCTGCATAGGGAGGGCCGTTTGATCCAACTTTTTACCAGAAAGATTGATGCGTTTAACCTTACCATCATCAGTAAGTGTCAAACTGACAGGCGTTCCTGTCTTGATTTCAGTTGTATCATCACCCCAACCTGCCATACGAACGTAGCCTCCCAGAGGCAAGATTCGAATAGTGTAGGCTGTCCCATCCTTGCCAATGTGAGCAAAGATTTTAGGCCCCATACCGATGGCAAATTCACGCACTAGAATCCCTGATTTCTTGGCAAAGTAGAAGTGTCCGAACTCGTGCACCACTACAATAATCCCAAAAACCAGAATAAAGGTTAAAATTCCGAGCATAGTATTTCCTCCGTCTTTTGATTAAAAGAGTCCAAACAAGTGCATGATTGGAAATACAAGCAACATACTATCGAAACGATCCAAAACACCACCATGTCCAGGGATAAATTTCCCAGAATCCTTGACACCAAAGTGACGCTTGATCGAACTTTCTAGTAAATCACCAAATTGTCCAGCAATGCTAAAGAAAATAGCAAAGACTGACATCTTGTAAATTCCATACGGAAGAGCAACTGTACTGTCAACTATCATAAAGATGATGGTTACTAAAACAGCGCCTAAAATACCACCCAAGGCACCCTCAAAGGTTTTATTAGGCGATACTCTTGGTGCTAATTTTCGTTTCCCATAGTTCATCCCAACAAGATAGGCACCACTGTCTGTTGCCCAAACAATACACAAGGCTAATAGTGCCTTATCTAAACCTGCAATTCTAGCATCTAATAGAGCATTAAAACCAAAGCCCACGTAGAAACTCATAGCAAGAGGGAAAACCGCATCCTCAATCGTATAAGACTTGCTAAAAACAGTCGTTCCTAACATAATTGAAATCAAAACACTATAAGCAACCACATTCCCATCAACTGGCAAAAAAGTCAGGTAATTCTCCAAGGGAATGGTCAAGGCAAAGGTTGCAAAGAGGGTCAAGAGGCCCTCCATAGTCATGGTCTCTAGACCTCTCATCTTCAAAAGTTCATGCATGGCTAGCATGGCTATGATTCCAATTGCTATCTGAAGCAAGAGGCCACCAATCATTAAAATTGGTAGGAAAATAGCCAGGGCAATCCCTGCAAACAAGGTTCTTTTCTGTAAATCCTGTGTCATATTTCCTCCTAAACTCCTCCAAATCGGCGATGACGACGATTGTAGACAAGAATGGCTTCCTGCAAGGCCACCTCGTCAAAATCAGGCCACAAGGTATCCGTAAAATAGAGCTCACTATAGGCCCCCTGCCATGGAAGGAAATTGCTCAAGCGCAATTCTCCACTAGTCCGGATAATCAAGTCTGGGTCTCGTAACTCCTTAGGCAAATGCTGGGTGAAGAGATAGTTGCCAATCAATTCCTCTGTGATGTCACCTGGGTTGATTTTGGCATCTAACACATCTTGGGAAATCAACTTAAGAGCTTGTGTAATCTCAGCACGTCCACCATAGTTGAGGGCAAAATTAAGAATCAAACCTGTGTTGTTCTTAGTCAATTCCTCAGCTTTAGTCAGAGCTTCAAAGGTTTGCTTAGGCAGGCGATCCGTTTCCCCAATCATTTGAATCTTAACATTATTTGCATGCAGTTCCGGGACATAATTATCATAAAACTCTACTGGCAAGTTCATGATAAACTTGACTTCCTGATCTGGGCGGGTCCAGTTTTCTGTAGAAAAAGCATAGACCGTAATAACCTTAACGCCCAGTTTGTTGGCTGCCTTGGTCACAGTTTGCAATGCTTCCATGCCCGCCTTGTGTCCAAAAACTCGCGGTTGCATACGTTTTTTAGCCCAGCGGCCATTGCCATCCATGATGATGCCGATATGAGCAGGAACCTGTGTCGGAACCTCTACTTCCACAGCCTTATCTTTCTTAAAAAATCCAAACATGATCTTATTCCTATTCAAAAATCTATCGTTTCATTATACCATATTTCCCCATTTTCTTCTATCACTAAGCTATTTATACTCTTCGAAAATCTCTTCAAACCACGTCAGCTCTATCTGCAACCTCAAAACAGTGTTTTGAGCTGACTTCGTCAGTCTTATCTACAACCTCAAGACAGTGTTTTGAGCAGCCTGCGGCTAGTTTCCTAGTTTGCTCTTTGATTTTCATTGAGTATGAGATGCTGGTCTTTATCACATCCTATCTAGCTAAGCGGATACGCGTCACGATTCCATCTGGGTCTGTCACTTCTAACTGAGT
>NZ_VMMZ01000077.1:0-8208 GCF_013277475.1 Streptococcus sp. k-628 | reverse complement strand
TTTCATTGAGTATTATTTCTCTCTTTATGGCGTTCATAAGCCTTGAGTTGGCGCTGCAGTTCCTTTTTAATAGCAGGTTCTGGAGCATATTTTTCTTCCCAATCATCTGGTTTTAAGATTTTGTGTGTCACTGGATCAAAATGAGCCTTGCCATCTGGAAAAATTTTCCCCATATTGGCCTGATGAACAATATCAAAAATACGTTCTGGATCCACCCCCATCAAGACAAAACTACCGTAGGTGAAATAAAGCGTGTCAATCAAGGCATCCACTTGCCCCACCAAATCTTGCTGGGCAGGCGTCTTCTTAGCTACTTTATCTGCCGCCTTATCAAGAGCTTGATGAAGTTGCGATAGAGCTTGCCCAAAGTCCTCTTCCGAAGGACTTGCAGCTCGAACAAACTCCACCAATTCTTCTATTTTAAAGCCAGCCCTGTGGGTTGCACCTTCTAAATCCCAAGCTCGAGGTTCTTCTTGGGTCCGTTCATCCATCATGTGATGGAAGGTTTTAACCTTATTGAAATGATAGTCACGGCTGACAAAGACTTTTTCTGAAGACAAAACACCAAAATGTTCCAGGGCCTTGTGGATTCCGTCTTGTTGATTGCTAGTGGTAATGTGCTTGGCAACTTCCTTAACACTGCTACTACCATTTCCCATAGCGACCGACATACCGACACCAGCCAGCATTTCAAGGTCGTTATCTGAGTCCCCAAAGGCCATGACTTGATTAAGGTCAAAGCCATATTCTTTTCCAACTCGACGTATGCCTTCTAATTTAGAATTTCCCTGATTAATGACATCCGCAGCAAAAGGATTGCTACGTGTCAATTTCAAGTCTTCAAAATCAGCTGCCGCCTTCTCAGATTCTTCTGGCGTCATCAGCATCAAAACTTGATAGATAGGCTGATTCATCAGATGAAGCAGGTCTTCTTCCTTTTGGGGAACAACCTTGCTGACCATGCGATTAAAAGACTGACTCACTGTTCGAGTTAAAACAGAGGGAACGAAACGACTGATTCGTTGGGAAAACGAACCCAGACCAAAGGACATGATTTTGGAACCCAGCATGGCATCCTTGGTCCCTAGGGCAATCTCCTTGCCCTCTTTTTTAGCATAAGTAATGAGATGGCGCAAGTGTAACTTGGAAATAGGGCTCGTGAACAAGACTTTGCCTTTAGTAAAGATATACTGGCCATTGTAGGTTACCGCAAAATCCAGATCCAAATCGTCCATCAATTCCTTAACAAAAAAAGGTCCTCGCCCTGTCGCTACGCCAACTAGCACCCCTTGTTCTTTGACAATCTTAATCGCGTCCTTAGTGGATTTCAAAACACTCTTGCGATCGTTGACCAAGGTTCCATCGATATCAAAAAAAACAGCTTTGACTTCCATCCTATCCCAATCTCCCCTTTTGTGATACAATGATTATACCACATTTCAGAAAGAGTGAGTAAATCATGCCTAAGAAAATCCTTGTTTTACATACGGGTGGGACTATTTCCATGCAGGCCGATGCTTCTGGCGCTGTTGTGACAAGTTCAGATAATCCCATGAATCATGTGTCCAACCCACTTGAAGGAATCCAAGTCCACGCCTTAGATTTTTTTAATCTGCCAAGTCCCCATATCAAACCCAAGCATATGCTGGCCCTCTACCAGAAAATTAAAGAGGAAGCTGCTAACTACGATGGAGTGGTGATCACACACGGGACCGATACTTTAGAGGAAACAGCCTATTTTCTTGATACCATGGAAGTCTCCCATATGCCCATCGTTCTAACAGGAGCCATGCGTAGTTCCAATGAACTCGGCAGTGACGGTGTTTATAACTATCTGAGTGCTTTACGAGTGGCTAGCGATGACAAGGCTGCTGACAAAGGAGTTTTGGTTGTTATGAACGATGAAATCCATGCTGCCAAGTATGTTACCAAAACACATACGACCAACGTCAGCACCTTCCAGACTCCAACACACGGTCCACTTGGTCTGATCATGAAACAGGAAATCCTCTACTTTAAAACAGCTGAACCTCGTGTTCGCTTTGACCTTGATCACATACAAGGATTAGTCCCTATCATCTCTGCTTATGCTGGTATGACAGATGAGCTGATTGATATGCTGGATTTGGAACAATTGGACGGTTTGATTATCCAAGCCTTCGGAGCTGGTAATATTCCCAAAGAAACGGCTCAAAAATTAGAAAGCCTTCTGCAGAAAGGAATCCCAGTCGCCCTGGTTTCACGATGCTTTAACGGTATTGCAGAACCTGTTTATGCCTACCAAGGTGGTGGCGTGCAGTTGCAAAAGGCAGGTGTCTTCTTTGTCAAAGAACTCAATGCCCAAAAAGCCCGCTTGAAACTCCTCATCGCCCTCAATGCCGGATTAACAGGACAGGATTTGAAAGACTATATGGAAGGCTAAGTCTCTTCTCTAAAAACAAATCAGGAAATCTTCACGATTCCCTGATTTTTTCTATTTCCGTTTTCGTGTTGAGCGACGTTCTGTCAAACCATGAGGTAAGAGAACTTCACGTTCTTCCAACTCTTCCTTATGCATAATCTTAGTCAACATACGCATACTAATGGCACCAAGGTCATAAAGAGGTTGGGCAATCGTTGTCAAGTTTGGACGGGTAAAGCGTGAGATTTGTGAATCATCACTAGTAATAATTTCAAATTCTTCTGGTACAGAAACACCCTTATCAGCCAAACCGTTCAAGACTCCTGCTGCCAACTCATCACCTGTCACAACTGCTGCAGTTGCATTTGATGAAATCAAACGCTCTGCCAAGGCGTAACCATCATCATAGCTATATTTAGATTCAAATACCAAACCCTCACTATAAGCGATTCCTGCTTTTTTCAAGGCTTCCTTGTAGCCAACTAAACGAACCTTACCATTGATGTCATCCACTAGCGGACCGCTAACGAAAGCAATACGCTCATTTTCTTTAGCAAGGTAACTCACTGCATCAATCGTTGCTTGCTTGTAGTCAATATTGACACTTGGCAACTGGTGCTCAACATCGACAGTTCCTGCTAGAACAATCGGAGTACGTGAACGCGAAAATTCTGAGCGAATTTTATCTGTCAAGTGATAACCCATAAAGATAATGCCATCTACCTGCTTTGAAAAGAGGGTATTGACAACAGAAACTTCTTTCTCGTTATCTTCATCGCTATTAGCTAGGACAATATTGTACTTGTACATTTCTGCAATATCATCAATCCCCTTAGCCAAACTCGAAAAATAACCATTGGTAATATTTGGAATCACGACACCGACAGTGGTTGTCTTTTTACTTGCAAGACCACGCGCAACTGCATTTGGACGATAATCCAATCGATCAATTACCTCTAGCACCTTTTTACGGGTATTCTCTTTTACATTTTTATTGCCATTGACCACACGACTGACCGTCGCCATGGAAACACCTGCTTCACGAGCGACATCATAAATGGTTACTGTATCATCTGCATTCATTCCTTTTCCTGCCCTTTCTATCCCACACATTCTTTTACAAGTAGAGGCACCGATTGAAGCTCTACATCTACTTACAAAAGTGAAGATGTGAAAATTTCGTTTTCATGTTTCTACTTATTCCATTCTATCACTAATTGTAAACACTTTCAAGTGTTTTTTGAAGATTGATTGAAAAAATTTCATAGAAATCGAAGATTTAGCTCCTTGCTACCACCTTAGACGAAACAAAAAGGAGGAAACCAAGCCCTCCTAAAGTTAGGTATTGTTCCATTCAATCCCACCAATTTTAGCACATAATGGTTTTCGAGTTATGATAGTATCACAACCAACCAGATTCTTTCGCTATATTAGCTGCCTCTGTTCGATTACCAGCATCTAGTTTCGAAAGAATATTGGTGACATAGTTTCGGACTGTTCCGTTGGATAAATAAAGTTGATCTGCAATTTCTTGGTTAGACAAGCCTTGAGCAATTCCCTTTAAAACAGCAATCTCTTGTTCTGTTAATGGATTGGGATGCGTCATCACCACTTCCATCAATTCAGGCGAATACTCCTTGCCTCCTTCGAGGACAGTATGCAAAGTTTGCATGAGGTCTGCAATGCTTCTTTCTTTCAAGACATAAGCATCTACTCCAGCCTTGACTGCACGTTCAAAATACCCTGGGCGCTTGAAAGTCGTCACTACAACCACCTTTGTTTCAAGCTTTTCTGCTCGTATCCACTCCAAGACTTCAAGACCTGTCTTCACAGGCATCTCTACATCAAGAATGGCAATATCTACGGACTCTTTTTCTAAGAGTTGTATTGCTTCTTGCCCATTCTTGGCTTGTAAGACAGACTCCACGTCCGGTTGAAGTGTGAGCAATTGACACATGGCATCTCGCAACATACTTTGATCTTCTGCGACTAATACTTTCATCTACTTTCTCTCCTTATAAGGTAGTCGAACTTGCACTTCTGTCGGTTGTTTCTGACTAATTACCTTTACTTCTCCCGAAAATGGAAGAACACGATCTCGAACTGTATGGAGGTCATCCCCCTTTATAGAAGTAAAGCCACAGCCATCATCTCTCACTGTTAAAATGAGTTCTTTCTCTGTCCGTTCTAATTTTAAGTAGACTTTAAACGCTTTAGCATGTTTGATGATGTTGGTCACTAATTCAAGCAAAATCATGGAAGCCGTTGACTCCAATTCCTGAGTTAAGCTAGCTGTATCTAGTTGATTAGCTATTTCCACCTCAATTCCAGCAATTTCTAACATCTTTTTCACAGTCTCTAGTTCGGATGTCAAAGTTCTAGACTTAAGATTTTCCACAATGGTTCGCACTTCATTCATGGAATCCTTACTGATCTGGTGAATTTCTTTTAATTCCTTTTCCACCTGTGGATAAGCCTCCATCTGAAATAACTGCAAGGCTAAATCTGTCTTGACACTCAACATAGCAAAGGTATGTCCCAAGCTATCATGCAAATCTTGGCCGATACGACTGCGTTCATTTTCAGCAAGCAATAGATTTATCTGGGCATTTTGCTTAGCCTGTGCTTCTTTCAAATCCTCCACAATCCGAATCCGAACCAAGCCAAAAGTCATTAAATCGACAAAAGCAAGAATTACAAGTAGATAGAATAGAAACTCAACTTCGATTCTCTGAAAAATCAACAGTTGGCCCACAACTAGGACTTGAGCAAGAAGAAATGTCCATACATGTAAAGACTTTAAACTACGTACGCCAAAATGATAAATTAAGAGATTGGATAGGAAAAAGAAAAACCAGATATAATTAACAGCAACAAAGGCAGTATTCCCAACTACATAAGTCAGCATGAGGCCCCAATATAGCCAAGATAGGCGCTGGCTCTTAGTTGTTAAAACACCCAAATACGCCACTACAAATAGAATATCAATCAATAAATGCCAGGCAGAAAGCCACCCAGTCACTACAGGTAGGATGGGGAAAATCATAAAAATTAAACTGGCCCAAAACATATAGTGTATGCTTTTCAGTCTTTCAAGCATTAAGCATTCTCCTTATGACCTTGAAGGTAAATGGTCAAACCAAACAAAACTGCTGAAAAAACAAGTAGATAAACTGTAGCTGATAGATTGATGCTACCCTCGTTTAAGAAGGTCTTGAGCAACTCCATCAACTGATAAGTTGGTAGGCACTTCCCGATTGCTTGCATCCAGTCTGGAAATAAAGAGATGGGCATCCAGAGTCCACCTAAAACAGCCAAGCCTAGATAGAGAAGATTGCCCACGACAGACATCAGCTGACTAGTCGGTAACAGCGTCAAGGTTAAGCCAAGTGCTACAAAAACAATACTTCCCAAAATAAGCAAAATCGCAGCACCAACCCAGCTTGCTAAAGGCATATCCACACCTCTTACAAAATGCCCAACTGAGAAAACCACCAAGATTGAAACCAAATAATCAACCAGCATACTTGTTATCTTTGATAGATAATATTCTACCATATTTACAGGGCTATGACGCAATGTTTTCTGCCAGTTGTTGATTTTATCTGTATGTAAAACAGCTGGGAATGAAAAGATAGCTGTCGACATCATGGAAAAGGCCGTCATGGAGATAAGATAATCACGCATAAAATTCGCGGGTCCACCTGGTGTTTCCTGGTACATGCCTGAAAAGAATAAATAGAAGGCTGTCGGCATCCCTACGGATAATAGATAATAGACTAATTGTCTTTTGGTCAATAGAAATTCTATCTTGTTTAGTGCAATCCATCGTTTCATCTTAGTCATCTCCCTTTTGTGTTTCTTCAAAGATTGTATCCAACAAGCTACGATTATTGACTTCAATTTCTTGAATCCTACATCCTGCTTGCACTAACAGTTGCCAAAAAGCATCCGCTTCACGTGTAACTACTTGCAAAGCATCTTGTTTTTGTGACCAGTTTTCAACCAAGTTAGACTGCTCAATGACTTCCTTGTAAGCTAGAGGAAGGATAAAATGCTTTTCTATTTCCTCGCTACGCATAGCTAGAGGCGTCGTATCACGAATCAACTCTCCCTTATTTAAAACCAAAATCCGGTCAGCTGTATGTTCTACCTCTTCAATATAGTGAGAAGAATAGAGAATGGTGACTCCTTGCGCTTTTAGGTCCCGAACAATTTCCCAAAAACGTTGACGGGTAGAGGTATCCATGGCAGCAGTTGGCTCATCTAAAAAGACAAGCTTTGGTCGCCCAATCAAGGTCAAGACGAAAGAAAAGAGACGCTTTTGCCCACCTGACAATTTTTCTGCAAATTGCTCTTTTTGTTGCTGATCAAACTGCAATAGTTGATCGATTTCCTGGTTACTCAAGTGATTTGGATAAATTTTTTGAAAGAAAGCAATCAACTCTTTAACTTTTAATTTCTGAACGATTACATTTTCTTGAGGGAGGTAAGCCCTAGTATAGTCTAACTTTGAACTCGTCACTGGTAAACCTTTAATAGATACTTGCCCACTGGTGACCAATTTATCTCCGAGCAAACAGTCCAAGAGTGTGGTCTTTCCTGCTCCGTTTGGCCCAATCATGGCAACACATTCACCTTCAGCTATCTCAAAGGAAATATCCTTCAAAATAGCCTTACCCTTGATGTTTTTATGTAAGCCTTGTACCTTAATCATGTTCATAATATTCTCCTTTCAGCCACTCCTTTCCCATCGGAAAGACGATAAAAATCATAAATCCTAATCCCCATGCACCACGGATGAATTGGTAAAGGAAGTCTTGATCAAACCAAGCTGTAAACATTTCTACCAACCATACCACTAGTGACAGGCCGATAAAGAAATAGATGCTCCCTCTCTTCATTCCTCAAGCTCCTTTTTCACATCTGAGACTAATTTCAAACCTTCTCTAACAAGCCAAGACATCATTCCAAAGCCAGCAAATAACTCCCAAGGAAAATGATAGAAATCTTCATCCAATCCTGAGAACATGAGATAGGTCATAACTCCTGCTGCTACTAAACTCATTGCGACAATTACTTTATGTTTCATTTTTTCTTCCTCCCTTTCATACTTCAATTATAGTCTTTTGAAGTTAGCGGAGCTAGATACTTCTGTCACTCGTAAATATGACAAATGTCATAAAAAATTCTGTTCAAAACAAGCAAGATACACTATACAATAAAACACAATTAGAAAAATCTAAGGCAACTTCCTCAAAAGAGATATCAAACCCAATTCACACCATAATGTAAACTAATACTTATTTAAAATTAAAAAGAGTAGAAATTTTTATCAGACCAACACATATATTATACGTTAAACAAAACCCTTCTATTGCTTTCTTAAAAATTTATAAGAGTTATAAAATCTGTTAAATTTCAATGTGGATACCTAAACTACGGTATTTATTGAAAAGAGTAGAGATAAAAAGTATACGCTGCCAAAATTAATTGCTGAAAATCAAAAAAGAGAGAACAGAGTAGAAATTTTTATCAGACCAACACATATATTATACGTTAAACAAAACCCTTCTATTGCTTTCTTAAAAATTTATAAGAGTTATAAAATCTGTTAAATTTCAATGTGGATACCTAAACTACGGTATTTATTGAAAAGAGTAGAGATAAAAAGTATACGCTGCCAAAATTAATTGCTGAAAATCAAAAAAGAGAGAACCAAACTAATTCTCTCTTAATGTATATAATATCTAGTTATAAAAATATACACTCACATATCTCTGTAATATATCGGGAAGACAGGATTC
>NZ_VMMZ01000076.1:0-2500 GCF_013277475.1 Streptococcus sp. k-628 | reverse complement strand
GCACTCGCAGTCTGACTGCCGACCATAATTCATTGGCATTCGGAGTTTATCTGAGATTGGTAATCCGGGATGGACCCCTCACCCAAACAGTGCTCTACCTCCAAGAATCTCTAATGTCGACGCTAGCCCTAAAGCTATTTCGGAGAGAACCAGCTATCTCCAAGTTCGTTTGGAATTTCTCCGCTACCCACAAGTCATCCAAGCACTTTTCAACGTGCCCTGGTTCGGTCCTCCAGTGCGTCTTACCGCACCTTCAACCTGCTCATGGGTAGGTCACATGGTTTCGGGTCTACGTCATGATACTAATTCGCCCTATTCAGACTCGGTTTCCCTACGGCTCCGTCTCTTCAACTTAACCTCGCATCATAACGTAACTCGCCGGTTCATTCTACAAAAGGCACGCTCTCACCCATTAACGGGCTCGAACTTGTTGTAGGCACACGGTTTCAGGTTCTATTTCACTCCCCTCCCGGGGTGCTTTTCACCTTTCCCTCACGGTACTGGTTCACTATCGGTCACTAGGGAGTATTTAGGGTTGGGAGATGGTCCTCCCAGATTCCGACGGGATTTCTCGTGTCCCGCCGTACTCAGGATACTGCTAGGTACAAAGACTATTTTAAATACGAGGCTATTACTCTCTTTGGCTGATCTTCCCAAATCATTCTTCTATAATCTTTGAGTCCACATTGCAGTCCTACAACCCCGAAGAGTAAACTCTTCGGTTTGCCCTCCTGCCGTTTCGCTCGCCGCTACTAAGGCAATCGCTTTTGCTTTCTCTTCCTGCAGCTACTTAGATGTTTCAGTTCACTGCGTCTTCCTCCTCACATCCTTAACAGATGCGGGTAACAGGTAGTACCTGTTGGGTTCCCCCATTCGGAAATCCCTGGATCATCGCTTACTTACAGCTACCCAAGGCATATCGTCGTTTGTCACGTCCTTCTTCGGCTCCTAGTGCCAAGGCATCCACCGTGCGCCCTTATTAACTTAACCTTATTTTCTGACCTTTCAGTCATAAACTCTTATTAATACTACAGCGTTTTCGGTTTATTTTCTTGTTACTATTTGATATAGATATTCAATTTTCAATGTGCATTACTTGGTGATCTCTCACCAATGGAGCCTAGCGGGATCGAACCGCTGACCTCCTGCGTGCAAAGCAGGCGCTCTCCCAGCTGAGCTAAGGCCCCACAAGACCTCTCAAGACTAAACAAGACCAATGTGCAGTTCCTTATCCTTAGAAAGGAGGTGATCCAGCCGCACCTTCCGATACGGCTACCTTGTTACGACTTCACCCCAATCATCTATCCCACCTTAGGCGGCTGGCTCCTTACGGTTACCTCACCGACTTCGGGTGTTACAAACTCTCGTGGTGTGACGGGCGGTGTGTACAAGGCCCGGGAACGTATTCACCGCGGCGTGCTGATCCGCGATTACTAGCGATTCCGACTTCATGTAGGCGAGTTGCAGCCTACAATCCGAACTGAGACTGGCTTTAAGAGATTAGCTTGCCGTCACCGGCTTGCGACTCGTTGTACCAGCCATTGTAGCACGTGTGTAGCCCAGGTCATAAGGGGCATGATGATTTGACGTCATCCCCACCTTCCTCCGGTTTATTACCGGCAGTCTCGCTAGAGTGCCCAACTGAATGATGGCAACTAACAATAGGGGTTGCGCTCGTTGCGGGACTTAACCCAACATCTCACGACACGAGCTGACGACAACCATGCACCACCTGTCACCTCTGTCCCGAAGGAAAACTCTATCTCTAGAGCGGTCAGAGGGATGTCAAGACCTGGTAAGGTTCTTCGCGTTGCTTCGAATTAAACCACATGCTCCACCGCTTGTGCGGGCCCCCGTCAATTCCTTTGAGTTTCAACCTTGCGGTCGTACTCCCCAGGCGGAGTGCTTAATGCGTTAGCTACGGCACTAAACCCCGGAAAGGGTCTAACACCTAGCACTCATCGTTTACGGCGTGGACTACCAGGGTATCTAATCCTGTTTGCTCCCCACGCTTTCGAGCCTCAGCGTCAGTTACAAGCCAGAGAGCCGCTTTCGCCACCGGTGTTCCTCCATATATCTACGCATTTCACCGCTACACATGGAATTCCACTCTCCCCTCTTGCACTCAAGTTAAACAGTTTCCAAAGCGTACTATGGTTAAGCCACAGCCTTTAACTTCAGACTTATCTAACCGCCTGCGCTCGCTTTACGCCCAATAAATCCGGACAACGCTCGGGACCTACGTATTACCGCGGCTGCTGGCACGTAGTTAGCCGTCCCTTTCTGGTAAGATACCGTCACAGTGTGAACTTTCCACTCTCACACTCGTTCTTCTCTTACAACAGAGCTTTACGATCCGAAAACCTTCTTCACTCACGCGGCGTTGCTCGGTCAGACTTCCGTCCATTGCCGAAGATTCCCTACTGCTGCCTCCCGTAGGAGTCTGGGCCGTGTCTCAGTCCCAGTGTGGCCGATCACCCTCTCAGGTCGGCTATGTATC
>NZ_VMMZ01000075.1:0-17956 GCF_013277475.1 Streptococcus sp. k-628 | reverse complement strand
TTTCATTGAGTATAAATCAGCCATAAAGAAAACTTATCACAGAGATAGATATCATATAATGGCGTAAATGGTCTTTTTCTGTTAAGATTATAAGGTATTCTATTTTGGAGGAAATGACATGAAAAAAATTGTTAAATACTCATCTCTTGCGGCCCTTGCGCTTGTTGCTGCAGGTGTGCTTGCGGCTTGCTCAGGTGGTGCTAAGAAAGAAGGAGCAGCAGCTAGCAAGAAAGAAATCATCGTTGCAACCAATGGCTCGCCAAAACCATTTATCTATGAAGAAAATGGCGAATTGACTGGTTATGAAATTGAAGTGGTTCGCGCTATCTTTAAAGACTCTGACAAATATGATGTCAAGTTTGAAAAGACAGAATGGTCAGGTGTATTTGCAGGTCTTGACGCTGACCGTTACAATATGGCTGTCAACAATCTGAGCTACACTAAAGAACGTGCGGAAAAATACCTCTATGCCGCACCAATTGCCCAAAACCCTAATGTCCTTGTGGTGAAGAAAGATGACTCTAGTATCAAGTCTCTCGCTGATATCGGTGGAAAATCGACGGAAGTCGTTCAAGCTACTACATCAGCTAAGCAGTTAGAAGCATACAACGCTGAACACCCAGACAACCCAACTATCCTTAACTATACTAAGGCAGACTTCCAACAAATCATGGTACGTTTGAGCGATGGCCAATTTGACTATAAGATTTTTGATAAAATCGGTGTTGAAACAGTGATCAAGAACCAAGGTTTGGATAACTTGAAAGTCATTGAACTTCCAAGCGACCAACAACCGTACGTTTACCCACTTCTTGCTCAAGGTCAAGATGAGTTGAAATCATTTGTAGACAAACGCATTAAAGAACTCTACAAAGATGGAACGCTTGAAAAATTGTCTAAACAATTCTTTGGAGACACTTACCTACCAGCAGAAGCTGATATTAAATAATTTCTTGAAATCATCCATTCTGAATAAGATGGGTGATTTCTCAGTTTTTAGGGATATAGTTTTAAACTATATATCTGATTATCTAATAACAATTTGTGCAATTGAACAAAGTATGAGATACTAGTACGGTATTATTTTTAAGGAGAAAGAATCATGAAAATTAAAAAATGGCTTGGCCTAGCAGCCCTTGCTACAGTCGCAGGTTTGGCTCTCGCAGCTTGCGGAAACTCAGAAAAGAAAGCAGACAATGCAACAACTATCAAAATTGCAACTGTCAACCGTAGCGGTTCTGAAGAAGCTCGTTGGGATAAAGTTCAAGAATTGGTTAAAAAAGACGGAATCACTTTGGAATTTACAGAGTTCACAGACTACTCACAACCAAACAAGGCAACTGCTGATGGCGAAGTAGACTTGAACGCTTTCCAACACTACAACTTCTTGAACAACTGGAACAAAGAAAACGGGAAAGACCTTGTAGCGATTGCAGATACTTACATCTCTCCAATCCGTCTTTACTCAGGTTTGAATGGAAGTGACAACAAGTACACTAAAGTAGAAGACATCCCAGCAAACGGAGAAATCGCTGTACCGAACGATGCTACAAACGAAAGCCGTGCGCTTTACTTGCTTCAATCAGCTGGCTTGATTAAATTGGACGTTTCAGGAACTGCTCTTGCAACAGTTGCTAATATCAAAGAAAATCCAAAGAACTTGAAAATCACTGAATTGGACGCTAGCCAAACAGCTCGTTCATTGTCATCAGTTGACGCTGCCGTTGTAAACAATACCTTCGTTACAGAAGCAAAATTGGACTACAAGAAAGCACTTTTCAAAGAACAAGCTGATGAAAACTCAAAACAATGGTACAACATCATCGTTGCGAAAAAAGATTGGGAGTCATCACCAAAAGCTGATGCTATCAAGAAAGTTGTTGCAGCTTACCATACAGATGAAGTGAAAAAAGTTATCGAAGAAACATCAGACGGTTTGGATCAACCAGTTTGGTAATAAGAAACAGGGAGGTGGGAGAGAGAATTCCACCTCTTACTTTTGTATAGAGCATGGATTGTAAAGAAGACTATAGTTTCATAGAAAGGTAGAGAGAATATGGTTTTTCCTAGCGAACAAGAACAGATTGAAAAATTTGAAAAGGATCATGTAGCCCAGCATTATTTTGAGGTTTTGCGTACCTTAATTTCTAAGAAATCAGTCTTTGCCCAGCAGGTGGGTCTCAAAGAAGTTGCCAACTATCTGGGTGAGATTTTCAAGCGTGTTGGGGCTGAAGTGGAGATTGATGAGACTTATACGGCGCCTTTTGTCATGGCGCATTTCAAGAGTTCGCGTCCAGATGCCAAGACCTTGATTTTCTATAACCACTATGACACTGTGCCAGCGGACGGAGATCAGGTCTGGACAGAGGATCCCTTTACGCTTTCGGTCCGCAATGGTTTCATGTATGGGCGTGGGGTTGACGACGACAAGGGTCATATCACAGCACGTTTGAGTGCTTTGAGAAAATATATGCAGCACCATGATGATTTGCCTGTCAATATCAGCTTTATCATGGAGGGTGCGGAGGAATCGGCCTCGACAGACCTAGATAAGTATCTGGAAAAACATGCGGATAAACTCCGTGGGGCGGATTTGTTGGTCTGGGAACAAGGGACCAAAAATGCCTTGGAACAGCTAGAAATTTCTGGTGGGAATAAGGGGATTGTGACCTTTGATGCCAAGGTGAAAAGCGCTGATGTCGATATCCACTCGAGTTATGGCGGGGTTGTGGAATCAGCTCCTTGGTACCTCCTTCAAGCCCTGCAGTCTCTTCGCACTGCAGATGGCCGTATCTTGGTTGAAGGCTTGTACGAAGAAGTGCAAGAGCCAAATGAACGAGAAATGGCCTTGCTAGAAACTTATGGTCAACGAAACCCAGAGGAAGTTAGTCGGATCTATGGATTGGAGTTGCCTCTCTTACAGGAGGAGCGGATGGCCTTTCTAAAACGTTTCTTTTTCGAGCCAGCGCTTAATATCGAAGGAATCCAGTCTGGTTATCAAGGTCAGGGTGTTAAGACTATTTTGCCTGCAGAAGCCAGTGCCAAGTTAGAGGTTCGTCTGGTTCCGGGCCTAGAACCGCATGATGTTCTGGAAAAAATTCGGAAACAGCTAGACAAAAATGGCTTTAATAGGGTAGAATTATACTATACCTTGGGAGAGATGAGCTATCGAAGCGATATGAGCGCGCCAGCCATTCTCAATGTGATCGAGTTGGCCAAGAAATTCTATCCACAGGGCGTTTCAGTCTTGCCGACTACGGCAGGTACTGGGCCTATGCATACGGTCTTTGATGCCCTAGAGGTGCCTATGGTAGCCTTCGGTCTAGGAAATGCCAATAGCCGAGACCACGGTGGAGATGAAAATGTGCGAATCGCCGATTATTACACCCATATTGAATTAGTAGAGGAGCTGATTAGAAGCTATGAGTAGAGATATTATCAAGTTAGATCAGATCGATGTGACTTTTCACCAAAAGAAGAGAACCATCACAGCGGTCAAGGATGTGACCATTCACATCCAAGAAGGGGATATCTACGGAATCGTTGGATATTCTGGAGCAGGGAAATCAACCCTTGTACGGGTAATTAACCTCTTGCAAAAACCATCTGCAGGCAAAATTACCATTGACGACGATGTGATTTTTGATGGTAAGGTGACCTTGACGGCAGAGCAGTTACGTCGTAAACGTCAGGATATTGGGATGATTTTCCAGCATTTCAATCTGATGAGCCAGAAGACTGCAGAGGAGAATGTAGCCTTTGCCCTCAAACACTCTGGACTCAGCAAGGAAGAAAAGAAGGCTAAAGTAGCTAAGTTGTTGGACTTGGTTGGCTTAGCAGACCGTGCTGAAAACTACCCTTCACAACTATCTGGAGGGCAAAAACAGCGTGTAG
Source organism: Streptococcus sp. k-628 (assembly GCF_013277475.1). Lineage (NCBI taxonomy): Bacteria > Bacillati > Bacillota > Bacilli > Lactobacillales > Streptococcaceae > Streptococcus > Streptococcus sp. k-628. Next base: position 14,062 of record NZ_VMMZ01000075.1, on the reverse strand, counting down.
CCATTGCGCGTGCCTTAGCCAATGATCCAAAAATCTTGATTTCAGATGAGTCTACTTCTGCCCTTGACCCTAAGACAACCAAGCAGATTTTGGTCTTGTTGCAAGATTTGAACCAAAAATTAGGCTTGACGGTTGTCTTGATTACGCATGAAATGCAGATTGTCAAAGACATTGCCAATCGTGTGGCAGTCATGCAGGACGGACATTTGATTGAAGAGGGTAGTGTCCTTGAAATCTTCTCAGACCCTAAACAACCCTTGACCCAAGACTTTATCTCAACAGCTACAGGTATTGACGAAGCCATGGTCAAAATCGAGAAGCAAGAAATCGTGGAACACTTGTCTGAAAACAGCCTTTTGGTGCAGCTCAAGTATGCAGGGGCTTCAACAGACGAGCCACTTTTGAATGAATTGTACAAGCGTTACCAAGTAACGGCTAATATCCTTTATGGAAATATCGAAATCCTCGATGGTACTCCTGTTGGAGAATTGGTGGTGGTCTTGTCAGGGGAAAAAGAAGCCTTGGCAAGCGCTCAAGAGGCCATCCGTCAGGCTGGTGTCCAGCTAAAAGTATTGAAGGGAGGACAGTAAGATGGAATCATTGATTCAAACCTATTTACCAAATGTTTATAAAATGGGCTGGGCTGGTCAAGCAGGCTGGGGAACAGCTATCTACCTAACCCTTTATATGACGGTTCTTTCCTTTATCATCGGAGGTTTCTTAGGACTGGTTGCAGGGCTTTTCCTTGTCTTGACAGCTCCAGGTGGTGTCTTGGAAAATAAAGTCGTTTTCTGGATTTTGGATAAAATCACCTCTATTTTCCGTGCGGTTCCATTTATCATTCTCTTGGCAGTCTTGTCACCCTTCTCTCATCTAATCGTAGGAACAAGCATTGGTCCAAATGCGGCTATCGTACCCCTATCTTTTGCAGTCTTTGCCTTCTTTGCCCGTCAAGTGCAGGTTGTCTTGGCTGAGCTAGATGGTGGTGTCATTGAGGCGGCTCAAGCGAGCGGAGCGACTTTCTGGGACATCGTGGGTGTTTACCTATCAGAAGGTCTTCCAGATTTGATCCGCGTGACAACTGTGACCTTGATTTCCCTTGTTGGGGAAACAGCTATGGCTGGTGCGGTTGGTGCTGGTGGTATCGGTAACGTAGCCATCGCTTATGGATTTAATCGCTACAATCACGATGTGACTATCTTGGCAACCATCATTATCATTTTGATTATCTTTGCAATCCAATTCTTGGGAGATTTCTTGACTAAGAAATTGAGCCATAAATAAAAAAGAGTTAGGCAATCTGTACATCATTCATAGGAGTTGTCGTTATAGTCAAGACTTAAAATTCTCTGTACTAGCTACTATCGATTGTTACTTTTATGAGTAAGAGAGTTAAGAATTGTGGGGAGTCAATATGCAAAATCTGGGAGAAGTTTTTAAAGAATTGAGAAAGAGTCGGAATGTATCTCTACAGGAGGCGACGGGAGGAGAGTTTACTTATTCCATGCTGAGCAAATTTGAGCGTGGAGAAGCAGACTTATCATCTATGAAATTGATTACTGCCTTAGATAACATCCACTCTGATTTGAATGAATTCATGTACTTGGTACGTGGTTTTTCTCAGAAAAAGGCTTTAGCTTTTCAAGAAAATCTCTGGAATCTGTATGACAGAGAAGGGATTGATTCTCTACACTCCTTGTATGAAGAGACGACTCAAAAGTATAGATCAAGTGGTGAAACAAGCTATCTTTTACAAATGATTCGTATCAAAAGCCTTCTTGTGTTTTTTGATTCAGAAATAAGAGCAACGGATGAAGAACTGACTTTTCTCTATGACTATTTTTTTACTATTGACATCTGGGGAAATTATGAATTGGAACTATTTTCAACGATTTCTACTTTGTTTCCTCTGCCCCTCTACTTTAAATATTCTAGGGAGATGTTACAAAAGACAGATTTATTAGGTTCTTTACCTAGTAACAAAGTTGGTATTGACACCATTTTAATTAATGGACTCTTTAAAGCAATAGAGGAAAAGGATAAATTAAAAGCAGATTATTTTATCTTTCAGATTGAAAAACGAGAATTGCCAGAATCTCAAGCTTATCTTAAAATCATTTATATGATTGCTAAAGGGTATTATGATACTATTTTTAATGTAAAAAATAGCATAAAAATCTAGTTATCCGCATAAAAACTGGACTTATCACACTTTATCAAGGTCAAAACCACTCAATTTACTACTAATTTACTACTTATGAATGAGCTTTGATACGACGATTTATCCTTGAAAAGTGAAGATATAAAGATACTTCCAATAAAATTTGAATATTTAATAGGTAGACACTTCAAAAAATGAGGTGTCTATTTTTTTACCCGATTTTGAAAGGAAGTGAACTTATGAAAACAAAAAATCAAGAATCAAAAGGTCGTTCCCCACTCTTTAAGACCATCAAACATTCATTCAGCCAATAAAAAAGAAAGGATAGGTAAAAATATGGAACTTAAATTTGTGATTCCCAACATGGAAAAAACATTCGGCAATTTAGAATTTGCTGGCGAGGATAAAGTCGTTCAGCGAAGAATCAACGGACGGCTAACTGTCTTATCAAGAAGCTATAATCTCTATTCTGATGTTCAAAGAGCAGATGATATTGTGGTGGTGCTTCCTGCTGAAGCTGGCGAAAAACATTTCGGCTTTGAGGAACGTGTGAAGTTAGTCAATCCACGTATTACCGCAGAGGGCTACAAAATCGGCACTCGTGGTTTTACAAATTACCTTTTACATGCTGACGACATGATAAAAGAATAAAGAAAGAGAGGAAAAATGATGAGATTAGCAAATGGCATTGTATTAGATAAAGACACGACTTTTGGAGAATTGAAATTCTCTGCTCTACGTCGTGAAGTGAGAATCCAAAATGAAGACGGGTCGGTTTCAGATGAAATCAAGGAACGTACCTATGACTTAAAATCCAAAGGACAAGGACGCATGATTCAAGTAAGTATTCCTGCCAGCGTGCCTTTGAAAGAGTTTGATTATAACGCACGGGTGGAACTTATCAATCCCATTGCGGACACCGTTGCTACTGCCACCTATCAAGGAGCAGATGTTGACTGGTATATCAAGGCAGACGATATTGTGCTGACAAAGGATTCTAGTTCATTCAAAGCTCAACCACAAGCAAAGAAAGAACCGACACAAGACAAATAGTCGCTAGGTAGAAAGGAGACTTTTTCGCATGAAACAGCGTGGTAAAAGGATTCGCCCATCTGGTAAAGATTTAGTCTTTCATTTTACGATAGCGTTTGTATTCAAACGGGTTCGCTATGATACGGTTAAACAACTTTACCACCGTCAAAAACTGGCAAAGATGATACTTGAAAACAAGTGGTATGAATCTGAACAGGTCAAAACAGAGGGTTTCTTTAAAGATAGTGCTGGTCGTACAAAGGAAAAGATAACCTACTTCCCTAAAATGTATTATCGACTTAAAAATGGCTTGATACAGATACGGGTGGAAATCACGCTGGGAAAATATCAAGACCAACTCTTACACTTGGAAAAGAAATTAGAGAGTGGCTTGTACTGTGAGCTGACGGATAAAGAGTTAAAGGATTCCTATGTGGAATATACTTTGCTCTATGACACCATAGCCAGTCGTATTTCTATTGATGAAGTAGAAGCTAAAGATGGTAAACTTCGCTTAATGAAAAACGTATGGTGGGAATATGATAAGCTCCCTCATATGTTGATTGCTGGTGGTACAGGTGGCGGTAAAACTTACTTTATACTGACACTGATTGAAGCCTTGCTTCATACAGATTCAAAACTGTATATTCTTGACCCGAAAAATGCTGACCTTGCGGACTTAGGTTCTGTGATGGCAAATGTCTACTATAGAAAAGAAGACTTGCTTTCTTGCATTGAAACATTCTATGAAGAAATGATGAAACGTAGTGAGGAAATGAAGCAGATGAAGAACTATAAGACTGGCAAAAATTATGCTTACTTAGGTCTCCCGGCACACTTCTTAATCTTTGATGAATACGTCGCTTTCATGGAAATGCTGGGAACAAAAGAAAACACCGCAGTTATGAATAAGCTGAAACAGATTGTCATGTTAGGTCGTCAAGCTGGCTTCTTTCTAATACTGGCTTGTCAACGTCCAGACGCAAAATATTTAGGCGACGGAATCCGTGATCAGTTTAATTTCAGAGTGGCTTTAGGTCGTATGTCTGAAATGGGCTATGGCATGATGTTTGGCAGTGACGTACAAAAGGATTTCTTCTTAAAGCGAATCAAAGGTCGTGGCTATGTTGATGTAGGAACAAGTGTCATATCAGAGTTTTATACTCCCCTTGTACCAAAAGGATATGATTTCTTGGAGGAAATTAAAAAGTTATCCAACAGCAGACAGTCCACGCAGGCGACGTGCGAAGCGGAAGTCGCAGGTGTGGACTGATCTTGCTGGCTGGTGTGGCAATAGCCACGCCAGCACTTAACCCCCCGTATCTAACAGGGGGGTACAAATCGACAGGAAACAGTCAAAAAAACATTAGAAAATCCTTTGGTTACAAGGGATTTACAAAATTTCAGCGTATGTCAAATGGGCTTTAAAAGTTGACATACGCCTTTTTGATTGGAGGGATTTTTACTGAATGAACAAACTTGGTTACAGCATTTAAAAGAAAAACGCTTGGCTTATGGACTATCTCAAAACCGTTTAGCTGTTGCGACTGGTATTACAAGGCAGTATCTAAGCGATATTGAAACAGGAAAAGTCAAGCCATCAGAGGATTTACAGCAGTCCCTTTGGGAAGCTCTGGAACGCTTCAATCCCGACGCTCCCCTTGAAATGCTGTTTGATTATGTAAGGATTCGCTTTCCGACAACAGACGTACAGCAGGTGGTCGAAAACATCTTACAACTGAAACTGTCCTATTTTCTTCATGAGGACTATGGTTTCTATTCTTATTCAGAGCATTATGCTTTAGGCGACATATTCGTCCTTTGCTCCCATGAACTGGACAAAGGAGTTCTGGTGGAATTGAAAGGTCGTGGGTGCAGACAATTTGAAAGCTATCTTCTGGCACAACAAAGAAGCTGGTATGAGTTCTTTATGGACGTTTTGGTGGCTGGCGGTGTGATGAAACGCCTTGACCTTGCCATTAACGATAAGACAGGGATTTTGAATATCCCTGTACTCACTGAAAAGTGCCAACAGGAAGAATGTATCTCCGTCTTCCGCAGTTTTAAAAGCTATCGCAGTGGCGAACTGGTACGCAAAGAGGAAAAGGAATGTATGGGAAACACCCTCTATATCGGTTCATTACAAAGTGAAGTTTATTTCTGTATCTATGAAAAGGACTACGAGCAGTACAAGAAAAATGATATTCCCATTGAAGACGCAGAAGTAAAAAACCGTTTTGAGATTCGATTGAAAAATGAGCGTGCCTATTATGCAGTCCGTGATTTACTCGTCTATGACAATCCAGAGCATACCGCCTTTAAAATTATCAATCGGTATATCCGTTTTGTAGATAAAGACGATTCCAAACCTCGTTCTGATTGGAAACTGAATGAAGAATGGGCTTGGTTTATTGGGAACAATCGTGAACGATTAAAACTAACCACAAAACCAGAGCCTTACTCCTTCCAAAGGACGCTGAACTGGCTATCTCATCAAGTTGCCCCGACCTTAAAGGTTGCGATTAAACTTGATGAAATCAACCAGACGCAGGTTGTAAAAGACATTCTCGACCATGCGAAACTGACAGACCGACACAAGCAGATTTTGAAGCAACAGTCAGTAAAAGAACAGGACGTGATAACAACAAAAAAATAACTCAAATACAAATTCATTGAATATAGAGAGGAGAACATTTTTATGAATTTTGGACAAAACCTTTATAACTGGTTTCTATCAAACGCTCAATCACTGGTGCTTTTAGCAATCGTTGTGATTGGCTTGTATCTTGGCTTCAAGCGTGAGTTTAGCAAACTGATTGGCTTTTTAATTATTGCGATTATTGCGGTTGGCTTAGTCTTCAACGCTGCTGGAGTAAAAGACATTTTACTAGAGCTATTCAATCGCATTATTGGTGCTTAAATAAAACCGTTCTTTTGTGGAATATAAGTGGTTTTCTTATGTTCCGCAAAGGAATGGTACACCAAACGAAGTGCGGTAGGGATTTTTGAATCTCTACAAAGAAAGGACGTGAATATATGGACGATATGCAAGTCTATATTGCGAATTTAGGCAAATACAATGAGGGCGAATTGGTCGGTGCGTGGTTTACCTTTCCCATTGACTTTGAGGAAGTCAAAGAGAAAATCGGCTTGAATAATGAATATGAGGAATACGCCATTCATGACTACGAGTTACCCTTTACGGTTGACGAATACACTTCCATTGGCGAACTCAATCGACTATGGGAAATGGTATCGGAATTACCCGAAGAATTACAATCGGAGCTATCTGCTCTGCTCACTCATTTTTCAAGCATTGAAGAACTAAGCGAACATCAAGAGGATATTATCATTCATTCCGATTGTGATGATATGTATGACGTGGCACGCTACTACATTGAAGAAACGGGTGCTTTAGGCGAAGTACCAGCTAGTCTTCAAAACTATATTGATTATCAAGCCTATGGTCGGGATTTAGACCTTTCAGGAACGTTTATCTCAACCAATCATGGGATTTTTGAAATCGTCTATTAAATCTGTCGGTACATTACTACTGGCAGATTTTCTATTTTACGGGGTGGCTCAATCAGCTACCCCTATTTTTTATGAAAGGATTGATTACATGAAGAAAATACGAAGCTATACCAGTATCTGGTCTGTGGAAAAGGTACTGTATTCTATCAATGATTTTAGACTTCCGTTTCCCATAACCTTTACGCAAATGACATGGTTTGTCGTGTCACTCTTTGCAGTGATGATACTTGGCAACTTGCCCCCTCTTTCCATGATAGAGGGAGCATTTCTCAAATACTTTGGGATTCCTGTGGCTTTCACATGGTTTATGTCTACAAAAACTTTTGATGGTAAAAAGCCTTATGGATTTTTGAAGTCTGTCATTGCTTATGCACTGCGACCAAAGCTGACCTATGCAGGAAAAAAAGTAACGCTTGGCAGAAACCAGCCACAAGAAGCCATTACAGCAGTTAGGAGTGAATTTTATGGCATATCCAATTAAATACATTGAAAACAATCTCGTCTGGAATAAAGACGGGGAATGTTATGCTTACTATGAGCTTGTTCCTTACAATTACTCATTTCTAAGTCCAGAACAGAAAATACAAGTGCATGATTCTTTCAGACAGCTTATCGCACAAAATCGTGATGGCAAAATTCATGCTTTACAAATCAGTACAGAATCCAGCATACGTTCTGCACAAGAGCGTTCCAAAAATGAAGTCACTGGCAAGCTCAAAGCGGTTGCCTATGACAAAATCGACCAACAGACAGACGCTTTAATATCCATGATTGGCGAAAATCAAGTGAACTACCGTTTCTTTATCGGCTTTAAGTTGCTTCTCAACGATCAGGAGTTTTCTATGAAAAGTCTTACCGTTGAAGCAAAAAATGCTTTGTCTGATTTTGTCTATGATGTGAACCATAAGCTGATGGGCGATTTTGTTAGTATGAGTAATGATGAAATCCTGCGTTTTCAGAAGATGGAAAAGCTCTTAGAAAATAAAATCTCTCGTCGTTTCAAAATCCGCAGGTTAGATAAGGACGACTTCGGCTATCTGATTGAACACCTTTACGGACAGACAGGCACTGCCTATGAAGAGTATGAGTACCATCTATCAAAGAAAAAGCTGGATAATGAAACGCTGATTAAATACTATGACTTGATTAAGCCTACTCGCTGTTTGGTGGAAGAAAAACAGCGATATTTGAAAATCCAGCAGGAAGATGAAACCGTCTATGTAGCTTACTTTACCATTAACAGCATTGTCGGAGAACTGGACTTCCCGTCCTCTGAAATCTTCTACTACCAGCAACAGCAATTTACATTCCCGATTGATACGTCAATGAATGTGGAAATTGTAGCGAATCGTAAAGCCCTATCTACTGTCCGCAATAAAAAGAAAGAACTGAAAGACTTGGATAACCACGCTTGGCAAAGTGATAATGAAACCAGCTCCAATGTGGCGGAAGCTCTGGAAAGTGTGAATGAGCTGGAAACCAATTTAGACCAAAGCAAGGAATCTATGTACAAGCTGTCTTATGTGGTAAGGGTATCAGCAAATGATCTTGACGAACTCAAACGTCGTTGTAATGAAGTGAAAGATTTTTATGACGATTTAAGCGTAAAACTGGTACGACCATTTGGGGATATGCTCGGCTTACATGAAGAATTTTTACCTGCCAGCAAGCGTTATATGAATGATTATATTCAATACGTGACCTCTGATTTCCTCGCTGGTTTAGGTTTTGGTGCTACTCAAATGCTGGGGGAAAATGAGGGGATTTATGTTGGCTACAGCTTAGATACTGGACGCAATGTCTATCTGAAACCTGCTCTTGCCAGTCAAGGGGTTAAGGGTTCAGTAACCAATGCGTTAGCGTCGGCTTTTGTTGGTTCGCTGGGTGGTGGTAAATCCTTTGCGAATAACCTTATCGTCTATTATGCGGTGCTTTATGGGGCACAAGCAGTGATTGTAGACCCAAAAGCAGAACGTGGCAGATGGAAAGAAACCTTGCCAGAGATTTCCCATGAAATCAATATCGTCACTCTGACTTCTGATGAGAAAAACAAAGGCTTACTTGACCCTTATGTGATTATGAAAAATCCCAAAGATTCTGAATCACTGGCTATTGATATTCTGACATTCCTTACGGGGATTTCCTCTCGTGATGGGGAACGCTTCCCAATCCTTAGAAAAGCCATTCGTGCAGTAACCAATAGTGAAGTACGAGGGTTGATGAAAGTGATTGAGGAATTACGGGTTGAGAATACGCCACTAAGTACCAGTATAGCCGACCATATCGAAAGTTTTACAGACTATGACTTTGCACATTTATTATTCAGTAATGGTTATGTGGAGCAGTCTATCAGCTTAGAAAAACAACTGAACATTATACAGGTTGCGGACTTGGTACTTCCCGACAAGGAAACTTCCTTTGAGGAATATACCACTATGGAGCTTTTATCCGTTGCTATGCTGATTGTCATTAGTACCTTTGCTTTAGACTTTATCCATACAGACCGAAGCATTTTCAAGATTGTAGATTTAGACGAAGCATGGAGCTTTTTACAGGTAGCACAAGGAAAAACACTATCTATGAAGCTGGTTCGGGCTGGTCGTGCTATGAACGCTGGGGTATATTTCGTGACCCAAAATACAGACGACCTCTTAGATGAAAAACTGAAAAATAACCTCGGCTTAAAATTTGCATTTCGTTCCACTGACCTTAACGAGATTAAAAAGACCTTAGCCTTTTTTGGTGTAGACCCAGAGGACGAAAACAATCAGAAGCGATTGCGTGATTTGGAAAACGGGCAATGCCTTATCAGTGATTTATATGGTCGTGTCGGTGTGATACAGTTCCACCCTGTATTTGAAGAACTGCTCCATGCCTTTGATACCAGACCACCTGTGCGAAAAGAGGTGTAAATGTGAAACCATCAATAGTAAACAGAATAAAATCAAACTGGACGCTGAAACGTCTAGGTAAAGTGGCAATGACAGTGGCTTTCACACTTGTGATTGCCATTTTTCTTTTAGCCATGCTGGGAACGGTGGTTCAAGCTGCGGGCTTGGTAGATGATACGGTCAATGTGGCAAATGAATACAGCCGATACCCACTTGAAAACTATCAACTGGATTTTTATGTGGATAATAGCTGGGGCTGGCTTCCGTGGAACTGGTCGGACGGGATTGGAAAACAGGTCATGTATGGACTATATGCCATTACCAATTTTATTTGGACAATCAGTTTGTATGTTTCCAATGCGACAGGTTACTTAGTACAGGAAGCCTATTCCTTAGACTTCATTTCCGCTACAGCAGATTCCATTGGTAAGAATATGCAGACCTTAGCTGGTGTGAGTGCAAACGGATTTTCAACAGAGGGTTTCTATGTTGGATTCCTCTTACTCTTGATTTTGGTTCTTGGGGTTTATGTTGCCTATACGGGACTGATAAAGAGAGAAACCACAAAGGCAATTCATGCCATTATGAATTTTGTGCTGGTGTTTATCCTATCGGCTTCCTTTATTGCCTACGCTCCCGACTACATTAAAAAAATCAATGACTTTTCATCAGACATCAGTAATGCCAGTTTATCACTTGGCACGAAGATTGTCATGCCCCATTCCGATAGTCAAGGCAAGGACAGCGTGGACTTAATCAGAGATAGCCTGTTTTCCATACAGGTTCAGCAACCGTGGCTACTGCTTCAATACAACAGTTCAGACATTGAAAGTATCGGTATTGACCGTGTGGAAAGCCTGCTCTCCACCAGCCCAGATTCCAACAATGGCGAAGACAGAGAAAAAATTGTTGCGGAAGAAATTGAAGACAGAAGCAATACCAATCTAACCATTACAAAGACCATTAACCGTTTAGGTACAGTCTTCTTCCTATTTGTCTTCAATATTGGGATTTCCATATTTGTATTCCTATTAACAGGAATCATGATTTTCTCGCAGGTACTTTTTATCATCTATGCTATGTTTCTGCCTGTGAGCTTTATTTTAAGCATGATTCCATCATTTGATGGTATGTCAAAACGAGCCATAACAAAGCTCTTTAATACCATTTTGACACGAGCTGGAATCACATTGATTATTACGACAGCATTTAGTATTTCAACCATGCTCTATACCTTATCGGCTGGTTATCCGTTCTTTTTGATTGCTTTTCTACAGATTGTGACCTTTGCAGGAATCTACTTCAAGCTGGGCGATTTAATGAGTATGTTTTCTCTACAGAGTAACGATTCTCAAAGTGTGGGAAGTCGTGTGATGAGAAAACCTCGTATGCTTATGCACGCTCACATGCACCGTCTACAGCGGAAACTTGGACGTTCCATGACTACTCTAGGGGCTGGGTCTGCCATTGTTACAGGTAAAAAAGGACAGTCGGGTTCGGGGAGTTCTGCAAGGACACAAGCAGATCACTCCCGACCAGACGGAAAGGAAAAATCAACACTTGGAAAACGTATCGGTCAAACCATCGGTACAGTAGCTGATACCAAAGACAGAATGGTAGACACTGCTAGTGGTTTGAAAGAACAGGTTAAAGATTTGCCGACCAATGCAAGATATGCAGTATATCAAGGAAAATCCAAAGTAAAAGAGAATGTCCGTGATTTAACCAGTAGTATTTCTCAAACCAAAGCGGACAGAGCCAGTGGACGCAAGGAACAGCAGGAACAAAGGCGAAAAACCATTGCGAAGCGTCGCTCTGAAATGGAACAGGTCAAACAGAAAAAACAGCCTGCTTCTTCTGTTCATGAAAGACCGACTACAAGACAAGAACAATATCATGATGAACAGACCTCAAAACAGTCTAATATTCAGACTTCATATAAGGAATCTCAACAAGCCAAACAAGAGCGTCCAGCAGTTAAGTCCGATTTTTCAAGTCCAAAAGTGGAACGCCAAGGCAATACCGTTCAAGAAAAAACCGTTCAAAAGCCAGCAACTTCAACCACTACAGCAGATAGAACTTCACAACGTCCAATCACAAAAGAACGTCAGTCTACTGTTCAAAGAGTACCACTACAAAATACAAGAAGTAGACCACCAATCAAAACCGCCACCATTAAGAAAGTCGGTAAGAAACCATGAAGTTGAAAACTTTAGTGATTGGTGGTTCTGGATTATTCTTGATGGTCTTCTCACTGCTTCTGTTTGTCGCCATTTTATTTTCAGATGAACAAGATGGCGGTTTTTCCAACATTCACTATGGCGGTGTGGATGTTTCCGCAGAAGTGCTGGCTCATAAGCCTATGGTAGAAAAAGTTGCCAAAGAATATGGAATTGAAGAATACGTCAATATACTTCTTGCGATTATACAGGTGGAATCGGGCGGTACTGCGGAAGATGTTATGCAGTCCTCGGAATCCCTCGGTCTTCCACCTAATTCATTGAGTACAGAAGAATCCATTAAGCAAGGTGTGAAGTATTTCAGTGAATTATTAGCCAGTAGCGAAAGGCTCAGTGTAGATTTAGAATCGGTTATCCAGTCCTACAATTATGGTGGTGGTTTCTTAGGGTATGTGGCTAATCGTGGAAATAAATATACCTTTGAACTGGCTCAAAGTTTCTCAAAAGAGTATTCAGGTGGCGAAAAAGTGTCTTACCCCAATCCCATAGCCATACCTATCAATGGGGGCTGGCGATACAACTATGGCAATATGTTTTATGTGCAACTGGTAACGCAGTATCTTGTCACAACAGAGTTTGATGATGATACGGTACAAGCCATCATGGACGAAGCACTGAAATATGAGGGCTGGCGATACGTTTACGGTGGAGCTTCCCCGACTACTTCTTTTGATTGTAGCGGACTGACACAATGGACGTATGGAAAAGCTGGAATTAACTTACCACGAACCGCACAACAGCAATATGATGTGACCCAGCATATCCCACTATCGGAAGCACAAGCTGGCGATTTGGTTTTCTTTCATTCTACCTATAACGCTGGCTCTTATATTACTCATGTTGGGATATACCTTGGCAATAACCGTATGTTTCATGCAGGCGACCCAATCGGTTATGCCGACTTAACAAGCCCCTACTGGCAACAGCATTTAGTGGGAGCAGGACGAATCAAACAATGAGAAAGGAAGATTTAATGATGAAATTTAGAAAAAATCAGAATAAAGAAAAACAGATACCAAAGGAAAAGAAACCTCGTGTCTATAAGGTCAATCCTCATAAAAAGGTTGTGATTGCCTTGTGGGTACTTTTAGGGCTTAGTTTCAGCTTTGCGATATTCAAGCACTTTACAGCTATAGATACTCATACTATTCACGAAACAACTATCATAGAAAAGGAATACGTTGATACTCATCATGTAGAAAATTTTGTAGAGAACTTTGCGAAAGTCTACTATTCATGGGAGCAATCCGATAAGTCCATTGATAATCGAATGGAAAGTCTAAAAGGCTATCTGACAGATGAACTTCAAGCTCTCAATGTTGATACAGTACGCAAAGATATTCCTGTATCGTCTTCTGTAAGAGGATTTCAGATATGGACGGTAGAGCCAACTGGCGACAATGAGTTTAATGTAACCTACAGTGTAGACCAGCTCATTACAGAGGGAGAAAATACAAAGACCGTCCACTCTGCTTATATAGTGAGTGTCTATGTAGATGGTTCTGGAAATATGGTACTGGTTAAGAATCCGACCATTACCAACATACCAAAGAAATCAGACTATAAACCAAAAGCTATTGAAAGTGAGGGGACGGTTGATTCCATTACAACCAATGAAATCAATGAGTTTTTAACGACGTTCTTCAAGCTCTATCCTACAGCGACAGCCAGTGAACTTTCCTACTATGTGAATGACGGGATATTAAAACCAATCGGAAAAGAGTACATCTTTCAAGAACTGGTAAATCCTATTTACAATCGTAAGGATAATCAAGTCACGGTATCGCTGACAGTGGAGTATATCGACCAGCAGACCAAAGCAACGCAGGTATCTCAATTTGATTTGGTACTTGAAAAGAACGGGAGTAATTGGAAGATTATAGAATAACAAATATTGGTACATTATTACAGCTATTTTGTAATCACGTACTCTCTTTGATAAAAAATTGGAGATTCCTTTACAAATATGCTCTTACGTGCTATAATTTAAGTATCTATTTAAAAGGAGTTAATAAATATGCGGCAAGGTATTCTTAAATAAACTGTCAATTTGATAGTGGGAACAAATAATTGGATGTCCTTTTTTAGGAGGGCTTAGTTTTTTGTACCCAGTTTAAGAATACCTTTATCATGTGATTCTAAAGTATCCGGAGAATATCTGTATGCTTTGTATGCCTATGGTTATGCATAAAAATCCCAGTGAT
>NZ_VMMZ01000074.1:0-492 GCF_013277475.1 Streptococcus sp. k-628 | reverse complement strand
TGTCTTATCGTTAGTTGTCGCGTAGTCAATAGCTTTCTTAGCTTTTTCTGCTGCTGTTTCAACATCAGATTTCGCTTTGTCCTTCTCTTCTTTCGTCAAGTCGGTACGCTTATCAATCTCATCTTTCTTAGCTTCAGCCGCTTTGTCGATTTCTTTCTTAGCGTCAGATTTCTTATCACCAGTTGGATTGATGTTATCGATAGCTGTATTGCCATTATTCTTCGCTTCATCTACCTTATCGTTAGTTGTCGCGTCGTCAATAGCTTTCTTAGCTTTTTCTGCTGCTGTTTCAACATCAGATTTCGCTTTGTCCTTCTCTTCTTTCGTCAAGTCGGTACGCTTATCAATCTCATCTTTCTTAGCTTCAGCCGCTTTGTCGATTTCTTTCTTAGCGTCAGATTTCTTATCACCAGTTGGATTGATGTTATCGATAGCTGTATTGCCATTATTCTTCGCTTCATCTACCTTATCGTTAGTTGTCGCGTCGTCAAT
>NZ_VMMZ01000073.1:0-50671 GCF_013277475.1 Streptococcus sp. k-628 | reverse complement strand
AAGGATACAGTTACTGTTAAGAAGAACGACCAAGGTAAATGGTCAGCCGACAAGACAGTGGCAGGTCTAACAGTAGACGCAGATACTGGTAAAGTGACAGTAGGTCATGAAGCGGTGAAAGCGCAAGGTACTGTAGAAGCACAAGCTCGTAGTGGCAACAGTGACTTGAGTGGCACAGGTAGTGCGCAAATGCCTATATATAGACCGGCTCCACTTCCTCGTCCTATCCCAGTGCCAGACAATGGAAATACTAATAGTCTAGTACCTAGTGATTTAGATGGAAATCAAGCTGGAAATGCTGGTGATGTGAACACTACAGAACCAGCAAGTCCTTCTGTTCCAACAAGTCCATCAGATAGTGGGCAAGCAAATTCTGGACAAGATGGACGAAGCACTGACAGTGGCTCAACAACCACTGCTCGTTCGTCTGTAGCTCCAGTGACAACTACGGAACCTACTGTAAATACAGCGAATAGAGAAGACGATACTGTTCGTTCAGCAACTCAGGGTCAAGGAACTTTAGACAAGTCAGAACTAAGTAAGCAGGTTCAAACCTTAGAAAATCTTTTGAGAACATTGACAGGTGTATCGAATCCTACCACAGATTCAGCACGTCTGGTTCTGGCAGAGGCTAAGAAAGCTCTTGCAGATGATAGTTTGACAGAGCAAGGGTTGCGCCATATCCTGCAAACAGTCAAAGATGCCATTGCTTCCCTAGAGTCCATTAAGGAAAGCCAGTCAGCAACGAAGGCTGGAGAACAAAAAGTTTCTGAGGAAGCACCAGAAGCAGATAAGTCTGTAGCTCAAACTCAAATCTCAGTAGGAGCTATTGTGGTAAGTATACTGGTTCTATTAGGTCTCCTTTTCTTCCTCCTAGCTCGTCGTAATAAAGAATCAGAACTCGAGAAATTAACCAAGGAATTAAGTAAACTTCTTAAGAACTTAAACCTTGAAACAGTGGATAAGGATGTCCTTAAAAAGTCTCAAGAAGAACTTCAAAATGCAGTTTCCTTCTTGGCAGATGAAAAAGGCTCTGAGCATACTGAAGCAGAGTTGATTGATAATCTTAAAGAGGTTCTTGCTAAATTGAAAGCAAACGCCTAATAACACGCTATATTAAAAATCTCCAGATTAGGAACTATCCGTAAGTTCTCTAGTCTGGAGATTTTTCCATATACTTCGTTATTGGACGGTTACTTTTCTTCTGAAAATACTAGCTAGCGTCAGTTGTCCTAAAATTTAGTTTGAGAGACTAGCACAGGGTAACAGAGTGACGCCATCACGGGGCTAATAGAGATAAAATAAACAATTGATTTAGGACATTTGTTTGATAGTGGTGATAAAGTTTTAAATCTGCTACATAATTTGTGGAGTTTTTTCTATAATTAGGAGTTTAACCTAATCTGCAAATAGGAGTATACTAATAATGTAATCGTTATCAAAAATCTAAAAAGGAATTTTTAGATGGATATCAAAATAAAAAGGGAGGAAATTATGAATAAGTTTTCAAAAACCTTGAGAGACAACTGGATCTTTCTCTTGATGGTTTTGCCAGGGGCGCTCTGGTTGATTCTATTCTTCTATATTCCAGTATTTGGAAACGTGGTTGCCTTCAAAGACTACCACATGACCAGTAATGGTTTCATAGATAGTATCATAAATAGTAAATGGGTCGGACTCGATAATTTCAGATTCTTATTTAGTTCAAGAGACGCCTTTATTATCACACGAAATACGGTTCTCTACAATCTTGGCTTCATCTTTCTAGGTTTAGTTGTATCTGTAGGGATTGCCATTATCCTCAGCGAGCTCCGTTCCAAGAGAATGGTGAAGATTTTCCAAACTTCTATGTTGTTCCCTTACTTCTTGTCTTGGGTTATCATCAGTTTCTTTACAGATGCCTTCCTAAATATTGATAAAGGGGTGTTCAATCATTTATTGGAAAGTCTTGGTCTAAAAGAAGTCAACTTCTACGCTGATTTGGGAATTTGGCCTTATCTCCTACTTTTCCTAGGTATTTGGAAAGGTTTTGGATATAGCAGTGTCATGTACTATGCGACAATCATGGGAATTGATCCAACCTACTATGAAGCAGCGACAGTGGACGGAGCCAGCAAATGGCAGCGCATTCGCAATGTAACCATTCCGCAGTTGACACCATTGGTAACTGTATTGACCATCCTTGCAGTCGGAAATATCTTCCGTGCAGACTTCGGTCTTTTCTACCAAATCCCTCACAATGCTGGTCAGCTTTATAACGTAACCAACGTCTTGGACGTATATGTATATAATGGATTGACCCAGACAGCAGATATCGGGATGGCTTCAGCAGCAGGTCTCTACCAATCAGTAGTCGGATTGATTCTGGTGGTTCTATCAAACTTACTTGCAAGACGAGTTGATCCAAACTCAGCTTTGTTCTAGAAAGGAGGAGAATATGGCAGAAAAGAAAATTAAAAAAGAAAAAATTGATAATGTCGGCATTCACTCCTTCAGTAAGAAAGCAGATATCTTCTTCAGTACCATTTCGGGTTTGATTGCCCTCTCTTGTATCCTACCCTTCGTATTCGTTATCATTATTTCAGTGACGGACGAGAAAAGCCTCCTCCAATACGGCTACAGCTTCTTCCCATCCCAATTTGGATTAGACGGTTTTGAGTTCTTGGCACAGTTTAAGGATAAAATCTTACAAGCCCTCTTCATTTCTGTCTTTGTAACCGTAGTTGGGACATTTACAAATGTCTTTATCACAACAACCTATGCCTACGCTATTTCACGGACAACCTTTAAGTATCGCAGATTCTTTACCATCTTCGTTCTGCTCAGTATGTTGTTCAACGCTGGTTTGGTACCAGGTTATATCATGGTGACTCGTGTGCTTCAACTTGGGGATACTGTTTGGGCCTTGATTGTTCCAATGCTTCTCTCACCATTTAACATCATCTTGATGCGTTCCTTCTTCAAGAAGACCATTCCAGAAGCCATTCTCGAATCGGCTCGTATCGATGGTGCCAGTGAGGCTCGGATTTTCTTCCAAATCTGTTTGCCATTGTCACTACCAGGTATCGCAACCATCACGCTTTTGACAGCTCTTGGTTTCTGGAATGACTGGTTCAATGCCCTTCTTTACATCAAGAGTGACAACTTGTACCCATTACAATATTTGCTCATGCAAATCCAACAAAATATGGATTACATCGCCAAAGCAGTCGGCCTATCTGGTCAACTGGGAGTTGCTCTACCGAAAGAAACTGGCCGTATGGCTATGGTTGTGGTTGCAACCCTTCCAATCGCGATTTTGTATCCATTCTTCCAACGCTACTTTGTAAAAGGTTTGACCATCGGTGGTGTGAAAGAATAGTGCTTATTGAGAAAGAACATTTCTCAGTTCCCAACTTCCCTTGTGTGAAGTTAAGATCATTACATTGTTTATAAGTTTAAAAATAAAAAAAGGAGTTTTTATCATGAAAAACTGGAAAAAATATGCTTTTGCATCTGCTAGTGTAGTCGCTTTGGCTGCAGGTCTTGCTGCTTGTGGCAACTTGACAGGTAACAGCAAAAAAGCTGCTGATTCAGGTGACAAACCTGTTATCAAAATGTACCAAATCGGTGACAAACCAGACAACTTGGATGAATTGTTAGCAAATGCCAACAAAATCATCGAAGAAAAAGTTGGTGCCAAATTGGATATCCAATACCTTGGCTGGGGTGACTATGGTAAGAAAATGTCAGTTATCACATCATCTGGTGAAAACTATGATATCGCCTTTGCAGATAACTATATTGTAAATGCTCAAAAAGGTGCTTATGCTGACTTGACAGAATTGTACAAAAAAGAAGGTAAAGACCTTTACAAGGCACTTGACCCAGCTTATATCAAGGGTAATACTGTAAACGGTAAAATTTACGCTGTTCCAGTTGCAGCCAACGTTGCATCATCTCAAAACTTTGCCTTCAACGGAACTCTCCTTGCCAAATATGGTATCGATATTTCAGGTGTTACTTCTTACGAAACTCTTGAGCCAGTCTTGAAACAAATCAAAGAAAAAGCTCCAGACGTAGTACCATTTGCTATTGGTAAAGTTTTCATCCCATCTGATAACTTTGACTACCCAGTAGCAAACGGTCTTCCATTCGTTATTGACCTTGAAGGCGATACTACTAAAGTTGTAAACCGTTACGAAGTGCCTCGTTTCAAAGAACACTTGAAGACTCTTCACAAATTCTATGAAGCTGGCTACATTCCAAAAGACGTAGCAACAAGCGATACTTCATTTGACCTTCAACAAGATACTTGGTTCGTTCGTGAAGAAACAGTAGGACCAGCTGACTACGGTAACAGCTTGCTTTCACGTGTTGCCAACAAAGATATCCAAATCAAACCAATTACTAACTTCATCAAGAAAAACCAAACAACACAAGTTGCTAACTTTGTCATCTCAAACAACTCTAAGAACAAAGAAAAATCAATGGAAGTGTTGAACCTCTTGAACACTAACCCAGAACTTTTGAACGGTCTTGTTTACGGTCCAGAAGGTAAGAACTGGGAAAAAATTGAAGGTAAAGAAAACCGTGTTCGCGTTCTTGATGGCTACAAAGGAAACACTCACATGGGTGGATGGAACACTGGTAACAACTGGATCCTTTACATCAACGAAAACGTTACAGACCAACAAATCGAAAATTCTAAGAAAGAATTGGCAGAAGCTAAAGAATCTCCAGCGCTTGGATTTATCTTTAATACTGACAATGTGAAATCTGAAATCTCAGCTATTTCTAACACAATGCAACAATTTGATACAGCTATCAACACTGGTACTGTAGACCCAGATAAAGCTATTCCAGAATTGATGGAAAAATTGAAATCTGAAGGTGCCTACGAAAAAGTATTGAACGAAATGCAAAAACAATACGATGAATTCTTGAAAAACAAAAAATAATCAGCTAAATTGATTTCGTGTATTCATTCCTAACTCCTAAAATAAGAATCACTGCTTTCCTCAGGTTGGTCTGGGGAGAGCAGTGGTTTTTTGAAAGTTGTTGAAGCCATGTATGCTGAGGAAATGTATAAAGACTACCAAACCTAATTTATTTCAGGTTGTTATAAATACCATCTAAATATGAGTGAATTTCTTGTCGTATAGATTGTAAAGAATGATTTCTAGTTGTATCAATGACACCGAATATTCTGTAATGACTACGGAAAAGTTTATCATAATCAATGTGACTTCCTATGATGATAATGTTGGCAAATTCAGAACGGAGTCGTATATCTTCTATATAAGAATACATTGTATCTGAAGATAAAAACATTGATTTTATGATAAAATAGGTAGTAGTGTTATAGGAATAGATGATACGCCTAGAAACTATAATTCTCGTTTTTGTTGATAAGTTTTCTTTAATATAAGAATTGATGTCACTTGTGATGATATATCCTAATAATGAAAAATGTAGAATTTGAATTGTATCCATATTTCTCCTCTTGCTCTATCATATCAAAAACATCCGATAGAAGATGTCGAAATCTTAGATTGTATAAATGTTAGCATGAAATATTGAAAAATAACCATTTATGATAACTCAGATACCTTTAAAGATTTTTTTCATCATAGGATACTAGTTTTGATATGATATAGGAGAGTAAGGAGGAAAAATATGCAAGAATATATTTTAAGCCAAGGCAGAGCAGTTGTTAAAGTGCCTCATTCTAAGGTTTACTATGTGACAACACATCCTACAAAGGCACATGCTGTTATTTTTATTACAGCTGATGGAGTATTTGAGAAGTATATGAGCCTAGCTAGAGTTGAGGAAATGAGTCTGGGTAAATTGTTCAGGTGTCATAGAAAGTTTCTTGTTAACTTATCCAAAGTAATAGGATTGAAGTATGAAACGAAGACTATTTTATTTATGGATGAAAGAGTATCGGATATTAGCTGCTCTAGAAGATATTTTAAAACTGTAAAAGAAAGATGGTTAAATACTAAAGGAGACGAGAAATGAATATCTTTATATTAGAGGATGATTTTATACAGCAGACTAGGATGGAAAATCTGGTGTATGATATTTTAGAGAAGAATTGTTGGGAAGTAAAGCACTGTGGTGTTTATGGTAAACCAAATCAATTGTTAGAAGATATGATGGAACGTGGAGGTCATCAACTTTTCTTTTTGGATATTGAAATTAAAAACGATGTTAGAAAAGGGTTAGATATTGCTTTGGAAATCAGAGATAGAGATCCAAATGCAGTCATTGTTTTTGTAACAACTCATTCAGAATTTATGCCTGTTAGTTTTCAATATCAAGTATCAGCTTTAGATTTTATTGATAAGGAATTACCTGAAAGCTCTTTTAGGGAACGTGTGGAAAAGGCAATCGCTTATGTTCACAAGAATAAACATCAACTAATGACTGAAGATTCTTTTGTGTTTACAAATTCTAAAGCACTCGTTCAGGTTCCATTTTCGGATTTGCTTTATATAGAAACGTCAATGATTCCTCATAAGCTAGTTCTTTATTCTATGAGAGAAAGAATAGAGTTTTACGGTAAAATTTCTGATATATTGAAGCAAGAACTCAGATTGGTTCAGTGTCATCGTTCTTTTATTGTGAATCCTTATAATATCTCTTCAATAGATAAGGAAGAAAAACTAGTCTATTTGAAGAACGGGTCAAGTTGCCTAGTATCTAGGTTAAAAATGAGGGCATTGCTGAATATAGTTAAAGATTTACATGATAGTAAGGAGTAGTAAATGTCATTTGTGTTAGTATCTTTGAATTTTTACATACTTTTATTTCTTCATGCAAAAATTTATGGCTATCAATTGACTATAAAGAGATCTTTAGAGTTATTGTTTTTCTATTTTTTATTAGAGTTTTTACTTTTAACCTTGATTAAGATGTTCTATATCCCTGTTGTTATTACAGTACTAGATTATCCCATCTTTTTTATTATCTATACATTGTTGTTGGATAAAAAGAAATACAGTCTGATATCGACACTTTTTTATGCTCTGTTTCCTATCACATTTTGGTCGATCATCTATGATTTTTTTGTTGATTTTATTATTCCTAATTTTGCTAGTTTAACAGACATATATGTTTATTACGATGCCACAATTTTCTCGATTTTAGCAAGTCTCCTATCTTTGCTTATAATAAAAGTTTTTCAGTATGATTTTAGCTATTTAAGAAGTAAAGTGTTGGATAAACATCTGGATCAAATAATGAGGATTGCTAATGCTGCAATGTTGGGTTATTTTATCCTTATTCCTTTTATTGGTTACATTAAAAACAGCCTGAATTTATCTGTAAATCATTATCAAGGAGCTATAACTGCAATCTATTTCTTTTTATTTATCTATTTTGTCAATATACTGGACAGAAATGTACGTGAGGAATTGCAAAAAGATTTAGTACTTCAAAAAGAGATTCAACTTCAAAATCTTAAGAGCTATAGTAAACAAGTAGAAGGACTTTATCAAGAGGTTAGAAGCTTTAGGCATGATTATGCAAATATCTTAACAAGTTTAAAGATAGGGATAGACCGAAAAGATATTGATTTAGTTGCTCAAATTTATGACAGTGTCTTGAAAGACTCAGGGAAAAATTTAAAAGATACAAAATTTGATGTAGTGAGATTGAGAAATATAGAGGATTTATCCTTGAAGAGTTTATTAATCTCAAAATTATCCGAGGCTCAGAGTTTACTAGTGCCAGTTTCTTTGGAAATAGAAAAACCAATCGTTATCAAAAAGATTGAGGAAATTGATTTTTTAACAGTTGTTTCTATATTGTTAGATAACGCGATAGAGGCCGCTGCAAGCGCCACTGTCGAGGAACCTCTAAGTGTTTGTTTTTTTGAAGATATGAGAAATAATAAGCAAGTTTTAATTATCCAAAATCCGACCCTAGATAGAGAGATTGATGTTACAAAAATATTTGAGAGAGGAATGTCGTCTAAAGGGCAGAATAGAGGAGTTGGTTTGTCTAATGTTAATAGTATTTTGACAAAATACCCAAATATCATTCTAAAAACTACAAGTTCTAATTTTAGATTTAAACAAGTCTTAGAGATAGAAGTATAGGTGGGGATGGGTGACTTGTATCTTCTATAATCTTTTCATGATAAAACGCATAGTATCAGTCATTTTGAAATCTGATATTATGCGTTTTTATAATTCTATAGATTTTTTATGGTTTGAAAGTAGTCCGTAATTTTAATGGTGTTGTTATAGTTTCATATAGCTCTTCCCACAATCCTCCACCTGTAATCTGGTTGAGTTCAGTAGTTGTTAGTTTTTGAAATGAAGTTAGGTTTTGTTTCTTATCCATGTTATGATTCTCCTTTTTGATAAGATAATAAATAGTTATAGAGTGTTATCTGAAAATTAATCAGAATGTGTTAAAATTTTATCTTTGAAATAATCAAAATATGTTTTCTTTGCAGTTACACTAGTGACGCGACCTTGTAAGCCATATTGGATGAGTTTACTATCCTCATTAGATAGTTTTGCAAGAGCGGTTAATTTAAAGAGATTGCCTTGCTCTGTTCTGGTAGGAGTTTGATCAATTGTCTGAAGTTGGCCGATGATGGTAATGCCGTGATTTCCAATCTTCTCCAGTTTTAATCTTACAGTTTGTCCTTTATCTAGTAGAGGTAGATAGTCAGAAGCTACGTAGTAAGTGATTAGTACTTCTCTTGTATCTGTGATGATAGGGAATATTTGAGCAATTTCTGTACCAATTGGAATTCTATTTTTACCTTCAAATTCACTGCTTAGGTGAATGATACCTTTACTTGGTGCGGTTAAGGTATTGTTTTCTAAGCGCTGTGTCGCTTGATCTAGTTGTACTTTTAATTCTGTTAATTGATTCTCCACGGTTAGTTGTTGCTGTGAGGCTGTTTGTAAAAACTGAGTGCGGAGTACTTCAATTTTGGTTGCTAAACTATTGTCATAAGTTGCTACACTTCCGATACCAGCTTGCTGAATTTTGAGGCTTGCGATAGATGATTCCAGACCTGCAATACTTTGATTAATTTGAGATAAAAATGGCTCCTCTGCCGTTCCTTGTGTTTGTTCTTGAGAGGCTATAAGATAACGATTTAAAATTGACTGGTGCGGATTGCCAGTTGGTAAGCGAGCTCTTTTATTTACGATAGCATCTCTCAGCTCTTGATATTCTCCAATTTGTTGTTGAACTTTTGTAATTTCTTGTTCGATGGCTGATGAACTGCTATTGGTAAGATTAGCTTGATTTGAAACTTCAGTGTTAGTCTTTGAGATACCCAGTTCAATATCATGGGATTGTTTAGTAAAATTCATAAAGGTATTATGGTAGCCAAACTCATCCTCGCCAGAAAAAAGATCAGTCGCTTTTTCTAAGCTTTGTTTCAAAATTCCAAGTCCTTCTTTTTGCTTCTCAAGTCTTTGTAATTGAGTTTCTAAGGCAGTTTTCTGACTTTCTTCCATTGTTTCAGAGTATTTGATGAGTAAGTCCCCTTTTTCAACTACTTGATTTGCCACTAAATGATTAGCAAGGATAGGATTATCACTGGTTGACTGAATGGATGCAATGACACTTGTAGGGGCGATTTCTCCTTGGGAAGTAACAGTAATTTCTTTTGTAGCAACAAGGGAGAAAATCAAGATGAAAGTAAATAGTAATGAAAGAGGTATAATTAACACTGTCGCATAGTTATGGTAACGTCTCTGATAAAACTCGACGCTTCTAAAAAGATTAGGATTCATGACATTCTCCTTATTTGTTGAATAGATGATGGTAGAAACCTTGAGCCTGCATTAACTCTTGGTGGCTACCAACTTCAATGATTTTCCCCTGGTCAAGAACAATGACACGGTTGGTTCGTTCGGCTATACTGAGACGATGGGCTACAAAGAGAATGGTTTTATCAGTGAGGGACATAAGATTATCTATAACTTTTTTCTCAGTCAAGACATCAAGACCGCTAGTAGCTTCATCTAGTATTAAAACAGGAGCTTTAGTTAAAAGAGCACGAGCGAGGGCTATTCGTTGCTTTTGTCCTCCTGATAGACCAGCTCCATCAGAGAGCTGAGTTTGATAGCCCATAGGCATTCTTTCAATGTCTTGACGGATTTCAGCTAATTCACAAGCTCTTAGAATATCTTCTTGGCTAATCATATGATTACCGCCCAAGGTTAAATTTTCCAAGATAGAGCCATTAAAGATATAGGCTTGTTGGGGTAGGTAATTGATATGACGGCGCAAGACTTTTTTATCAATGTTTTTAATATCCTGATGATTGATGGAAATATGTCCTTTGTAGGGTTCAAAGAAATTGACAATCATTTTGGCTAAAGTTGTTTTACCAGAACCACTGACTCCAACTAGGCTAACCTTATCTCCTTGTTTAATCGTGAGATTAATATCTGTTAAGGTATCTCGTCCAAAACCATACTTATAAGAAAGGTCATCAAATTCAATATCGCCCATCAAAAAATGTGAATGGACAGGGTTTTCTTGAACTTGAAATTCAGATTCGACTAAATAGACCTCGTTCAAACGGTTATTAGCGACCTTCGCAGATTGGAGTTTGGTTTGGAGGTTGATAATATTTTCCATAGGAGTTGTAAAGTAAGAAAGAAGTGTGTTAAAGGTAATCAGCTGACCGATAGAAATCTTACTAGATATGACTAATTGAGAGCCAAACCATAGGATAAGGATATTCAGAACTAATTTTATTCCCTGCTTTAAACTCGTTTGTAAAATAGAATATTTACTAAGCTTAAAGGATTTTTCTAAATAATCTACAAATTCGCTGTCTATATTTTGATAGCGATTTTCTTCACTCGTGAGCGACTTTATAGTTTCAATCCCGTTGATATCTTCTATAATGGCAGAGCTAACCATAGAATTACTTTGCATGACATCATGGTTCATTTTTTCAAAAGGCTTCATAAAAGAAAAGATGATGAACATGTATATAGGAATGGAAATAAGAGAAAGAAGGAAGAGATTAGGGTTTTGTGCCAGTAAGACTCCCCCTACAAGAATCAGAATAGAAACATCCAGAAAAAGAGAAAGAATGGTAGAAGCCAAGGCATCTATAATAGAGTTAGCATCTGTGAACCGTGAAATGATTTCTCCTGTACGACGTGTCGCAAAGAAAGACATAGGAAGTTCAAAAATATGGCGAATATAGGATAAAATTACATCAATACTTAATCTTTGACTCAGAACAGTTAGGAGATAATCTCTGGAGAAACCCATGACTTGTTGGAGGATATAGGTGATAACCAGACCAACTGAGATGATTCCTAAAGTTGATTTCATCTGATTTGGAATGTATTCATCCAAGATTCCTTGGAGATAATAAGAACCACCTATATTGATAATCGTGACCAATAAGCTTGAGAGAACAATGTAAGCAATGAGAGATTTTTGTTTGAAAATCAGAGGAAGGAAGCTTAGTAGACCATTCTTTTTATCTTTATGGGGTTGATAGCTGGGTTTGGGAGCTAGAAAAATAGCTACTCCAGTCCATTCAGAGAAAAAGCGTTCTTTTGACATTTTAGTGATTTTTACAGAAGGGTCAGGATCACCAATAATCAGATAGTCTTTCTTTGTTTGATAGACAACATAGTAATGTTGGAGTTTTCCTTCTTTGTTAACGTGAACGATAAATGGATAGGGGACATCACTCATGTCAAAGAGCGTTTTATCTGCTTGAACAGGTCTTGTTTCAAAGCCCATTTCATCAGCGGCTTTTACAATGCCAAGAGCAGTCGTTCCTTCTTTATTGGTCTTTGCAAGTTCTCTCAAGTGAGCTAGAGAAAAATCTGAACCATAGAATTTAGCAATCGAGGCTAAGGCAGCAACACCGCAGTCTCTAGCATCTATTTGAGGAACAAATGTACGTTTATAAGAAGTCATTGGCAATTCCTTTCATATAGTGGATAGCTCTATTATGCCAAACTTTACTAAAAAACTTCTTGCTAAATCGTAAACGGTATTTATATTGTCATGAACAGTAATTTTTATTAAGTAAGATGAACCATTGATTTTTATAGTTGACGATAGTATATATTAGTTTTGGTCTTTGATAAAATTTATGAAAAACATTTCGTGATGAAAAAAAGACATTTTATGATTTTAAAGAAATGATATCAGTTAATTATGATATATTGATGTTGTCAAGGTTGCAACAAGACAAAAATTAAAAATAAAAAGGAGGTATTCATCATGAATACAAAAACAATGTCACAATTTTCTGTTATGGATAATGAAATGCTTGCTCGTGTTGAAGGTGGAGATAAAGTAGGGGCTGGAGAAGTTGTTCAAGCCTTAGGAATTTGTACAATAGGAGGTGCAGCTCTGGGGAGTGTTATCCCAGTTGTGGGAACTCTTGCCGGCGGGGTTTTAGGAGCACAGTTTTGTACAGCGGCTTGGGGAGCTTTTAGAGCAAGTTAAACTTTTAGCGATATAGTAGATTGGAAATAGTAGTAAAAGGAGGTGATTTATATGAAATACAGATTATTTCTTATTATTTTCTTGAGTAGTGTTTTGGATATTCTTTTAGGTACATTTTTGAAAATCTCGAATGTATCGATTGGGTGGATTGTTCTCTACAGTGGCTTATTTGAAGCAGGAGTTTTCCTTCTTGCTAATAAAGGTTTGGCGGTAAAAATCAAGGAATCAGACATTCAAAAACGCTTTAAATTTATTTTTGGAAAAACGTTATGGTTTCAAATTCTTTTGCTCATCTTTTTGGCGGTAAAACTTTATCTTGGTTTGGATGAGAGACTGATTTTACTTTATGGAAATATTTTCATTGTCTTTAATGCCTTAGTTTATCTTTTGTCTACTAGCCAAATTAATTTAACAAAGAAAGTGTGAAAAGAATGGAACAATCAGTAAATAATTTTATCATTTTATCCGATGAAAAATTAACAATGATAACAGCTGGTGATAAACAACTTGCAGACAGATTTTTAAGTGGAGTAGGTGGTGCAGTTGAGGGGCTTTCGCTTTGTGCACAGACAATCCCCTTCCCAACTCCGCAGATTTATTTAATTTGTGCAGCTGGTGGGGCGGCAGCTTCAGTTTTATGGCCACATTAGAGGATTTAGTTAGGATATAGAATTATTAATCTGGGTATCTCTTTGCGCTTATACTCTCTATACTGTATAGGAACGTATCATGTATAAACACTTATTTTTTCCATATTCAAAAATCTTAGACTGGTTGACACCCTATATTCTAGTCTTGGCTTCTGACACCATTGCATTTAATGTTTTTGTGCTAACCTTTGTATCTGTAGTGGTTTTTTCTTTCCTGAATCCCATGCTAGCTTTTATAGCTATATTCTTAGGGGCTGGCTATGTTGTCGGATTTTGGTTATTAAAATGGTTTGTTTTAGAGAGATTGGAGGTAAAGGATGACTTGTAGGAAGGTGTACTTAGTGTTTAAGTGGTTATCTTTATGGTCGTTTTCAATAAAGATTATACCTTGTTTTTGATTTTTAGTATAGTAACGTCAAATGTAGCTCCTTACATTCATTCCTAATTCCTAAAATAAGAATCACTGCTTTCCTCAGGCTTATCTGGGGGAGGCAGTGATTTTTTACCTTATTTAGATAATTATCCGAATTAGATAATATAAACAATATTAAAATGATAACAGGTGATTAAAATATTAAAATTTCTTATATCTTTATTAATTTTTATTAAGTAGATTTTTAGAATAAAGTAGCTTATAATAAGAGTACAATGAAAGCGCTTAACATTGTGAAAATTCATCTTGTTCTGATTTAAGAGATCTATAGATACAAATTTTTAAGCAGTCGTATATAGATGTATGTCATTTACACAGTTCTATATACTTAAAAATTTATAGAATGATCAATTTAAACGAGGTAGGTGAAAAAATGATAAAAGTTGTTCTCTATTCTTTTTAGGAACAAGAAATTTTACATGAGGTTATTCAAATGAAAAAAACACCCAATCGATGGTTAATTTTGGCAGCAGCCATTTTAACGAATCTATCTCTAGGTGCTGGTTACGCCTGGTCAGTCTTTCAAAAGGCGCTGCTAGAAACCAATGCTAGTCAAGGATGGGTTCAAGCCCAAACTTCTTTGGCCTTTAGTATTTCTTTTGCAATGGTACCTGTTGGTATGATTATTTTCGGTCCTAAGGTTGATTCAGCAGGACCTAAGAAATTTGTATTCCTAGGTGGTATTCTCTTCGGTGCTGGTATGTTTGCTACTGGATTTGCTACTTCTCTTCCAGTCCTTTACCTCACTTACGGGCTTGTCCTAGGACTTGGTATTGGTTCAGCTTATGGAGCATCTACTTCAGTTGCCACTAAGTGGTTCCCAGATAAAAAAGGTTTAGCTGGTGGTTTGACAGCAGCAGGTTTCGGGTTAGGCCCGCTCATTATCGGTCCAGTTGCCAAAGCTTTGATTGCTTCTATGGGTGTTTACTCAACATTCAAAGTATTAGGTATCATTCTTCTAATTGTTATTTGTACTTCTTCATTGGTAATGGAGAAAGCTCCTGCAGCAGCGCCGGCAGCTGGAACAGCTCAACCAGAAGGTAAAACTTACAAAGAAATGCTTCGTGATGGAAATTACTGGCTTCTATGGTTGATTTACGTTCTTGGTGCTACTGGTGGAATGATGATTATCGGTACTGCAGCATCAATTTCTGACCAGTATAAACTTGTAGGAGAAGCTACACTATTCGTTATGCTGGTATCTATCGCTAATACATTTGGTCGTATCTTCTGGGGTACGGTATCTGATAAGATTGGTCGCTATCCTACCGTTATTGCCATGTTTGGAGCGGTTGCTACTGGTTTGTTGCTCACAGCCTTATTCAAAGGTCCTGGAAGCATCTTGGCCATCCTTGGAATTATGATGGTTGCCTTGTCATTTGGAGGCTTCCTCGGTTCATTCCCAGGAATTACTGCTGAAAACTGGGGAGTTACATACGTAGGGACAAACTATGGATGGATGTTTACTGCTTATGGTGTAGCTGCTATTGCTGGTCCTCAGTTAGGAGCACGTCTTGCACAGGCAAACCAAGGAGATTATACAATGGCCTTCTTTATCGTTATCGGCATGGCTATCCTTGGTATTCTACTCCAACTGTTCTATATGGCTAAAGCTAAAAAAGTTTAAAAATGAATCCTTGGAAAATCCAAGGATTTTTTAAAATATGATTGATACTAAGTGTAGTGTACAAGAAATTTTTTTCTAAATTGAAATATAGTAATTTCCAGTCAAATAAATTGCATTCGTTTTCTCAAGCAGGTATACTAGTATGGATAAATAAAAAATTTAGAAAATTTAAGAATAGAAAAGAGAACAAATCTTATGGCAAAAGATATTCGTGTCTTACTTTACTACCTTTATACTCCAATTGAAAATGCAGAGCAATTTGCTGCAGACCACTTGGCTTTCTGTAAATCAATCGGCCTTAAAGGCCGTATCCTAGTCGCTGACGAGGGAATTAACGGAACAGTTTCAGGTGACTATGAAACAACTCAAAAATACATGGACTACGTTCACAGCATCCCAGGCATGGAAGACCTCTGGTTCAAAATTGACGAAGAAAGTGAACAAGCTTTCAAGAAGATGTTTGTTCGCTACAAGAAAGAGATTGTCCACCTTGGTTTGGAAGACAACGACTTTGACAATGACATTAACCCACTTGAAACAACAGGTGCTTACTTGTCTCCAAAAGAGTTCAAAGAAGCGCTTCTTGATAAAGATACCGTTGTCCTTGACACACGTAACGATTATGAGTACGACCTAGGACATTTCCGTGGAGCTATTCGCCCAGATATTCGCAACTTCCGTGAGTTACCACAATGGGTCCGTGATAACAAGGAAAAATTCATGGACAAGCGCGTCGTGGTTTACTGTACAGGTGGGGTTCGCTGTGAGAAATTCTCAGGCTGGATGGTTCGTGAAGGCTACAAAGATGTCGGCCAATTGCACGGAGGAATTGCAACTTACGGTAAAGACCCAGAAGTTCAAGGTGAGCTTTGGGATGGGAAAATGTACGTCTTTGACGAACGTATCGCTGTTGATGTCAACCATGTCAACCCAACCATCGTAGGGAAAGACTGGTTTGATGGAACACCATGTGAACGTTATGTCAACTGTGGAAATCCCTTCTGTAACCGTCGTATCTTGACATCAGAAGAAAATGAAGACAAGTACCTTCGTGGATGTTCACACGAGTGTCGTGTTCACCCACGTAACCGCTATGTTTCAGAACATGAATTGACACAAGCAGAAGTGATCGAGCGCCTAGCCGCTATCGGTGAAAGCTTGGATCAAGCAGCTACTGTATAAGATTAAACAGTCCTTAGGGGCTGTTTTTCTATGCTTTGTACTCAAAAAACTAAAGTTTGTTTCTGTATCTTTCAGAAAATAAGGTATACTGTATGTAAACGATTTCAAAGGAGTTTAGTTATGGCGAAAACATTTTTTATTCCAAATAAACAGAGCATTTTAGGAGAACAGGAGATTTTGACTGCCAAGTCTATCTTGGCCTTGCTAGATGGTTTGGAGTCGCATAGTTATGATGCAGTCTATCTCCGTCAGCCTCTTAACCGTCTTGAGTATATCGAGTGTGCGATAGTGGAGCAATCGCAATTTCTTTTTAAGGTTAGCTATGCTGATGGTCCAAAGGCTTACCGTGTCGATCTTCCTGACCTACTAACGCAGATAGACTGGGAGATCATCAAGTCATTTTTAGATGCTTTGCTTGCCTATACAGGAACTGATATTGAAGGACTAGATGGTTTTGACTTTGAAGCTTATTTCCAAGCAAGTATTCAAGCCCATCTGACAGACACTGCAGCCCGTTTTACGATTTGCCAAGGAATTTTTAATCCTGTTTTCTTTAGTCATGAGGACTTAAAAAGCTTTTTAGAGGAAGACGGCTTGGCTCAGTTTGAAGCACGTGTACGTGCGGTTCAAGAGACCGATGCTTACTTTGCAAGAGTTTCCTTCTATCAGGATGGAGAAGGCCAAGTGCATGGTGTATACCATCTAGCTCAAGGAGTCAAGACTGTTTTACCGAGAGAACCATTTGTACCTGCTGCCTATATTGAGCAATTGGTGGATAAGGAAGTCCAGTGGGAGATTGACTTGGTTCAAATCACAGGAGATGGTTCTAAACCAGAAGACTATGAAGCCATTGCCCGATTGGACTATGCAAAATTCCTAGAGTCACTACCATCAGCATTTTACCACCAACTAGATGCCAATCAATTAGAAGTACAACCCATCCTAGGACAAGATTTTAAAGCATTAGCACAAGAAGAGTAAATCAGAAGCAGGTCAATCGACTTGCTTTTTTACATAGAAAAAATCCTGCCATGGATGACAGGATTGAAGTTTAAAGAAAGGCCAAGATACGAAGATAATCTCCAATCAGTGCGACTTCAGCTACAAAGAAGAGGAGGATAATGACTCCGTTCACAAGGACAGACAAGAATAACTGATAAAAGGAGTCGGTTTCACTTGCTTGACTTGGTCTTGTAATAATATGGAGACTAGCAAGCAGAATGATCCCAATGCTAATCACACACAAAAGGGCTGTAAATCGTAGGCTGTCAAAGAAGGCAAAGAAACTAGCAATAGCAGTGAGGAAAATTGGAATTGCCAAAAGTTGACTATATTGTTGGAGAACCTTTTCTAGCGTCCAGTCCTTTTCTTGGTAGATAAATCGTCTCACAACGAAACTACCCAAGAGGAATGAAAAGAAGAAGAGTGTTGTCGCTACTAGGATAGAGATGATAGAAAAGAGAGTTAAAGGAGCTAGCTGCTCAGGGAAGCGACTGTTAATGCTTGCTATATGTCCATAGTAAGCATGTTTGATATGGTAGATACTAAAGAAAAAGGAAGATGCAGAAAACAGAATGAGCAAGATAAAGGCTGTGTAACTGTGTGTGCCACTTGTTTCAAGCTTGCTTGTAGGAGATTTGATCGCTTCCACTAGCCAAGACCAAAAATCAAGTACTTGCTCTTTCCAGTTATCCGTAGATTTTGGAGCTTGGTCGGGAATATAAGGACTTTCTAAAGATTTACTGATAAGAAGTGGCTCTTTCGTGGTTGCTTTTTGCTGAGGAAGAGCTTCTTGGCTCTCTTCAGCTATAGTGACTTTTTCTGTTTCTTTAGAAAGGTCTGGCTCTTCTTCAGTAGAATCTAATGCTTTCTTTTCTTCTATTTCTGTTCTCGTTTCACCGTCTTCAGGCGTTTCAATTGTCTCTTCTTGCTGGCTTTCCAGTTCGACTGCAGCTTGAGAGACTTCCTCCTCTACTTGAGTATTTTTTTCAATTGGTGTATCGAGATCGGCTATCCTTTCTTCAGCCTTGTCTGCAACCTCTTGAGCTTGCTCTTCAGGCTTGTTCTTGCTTGTTGTTTTTACAAAATCATTGCTTTCAAACCATTCTTGTTTCATGGTAGAACCTCCTTTTAGTTAGATAAATATGCTTCTATAGTAGCAGATGTAAGCGTTTTTGTCAACGTCTGCTTGGTGTGGATATTAGTTCAATATCATCATCAGATCTCGCAATGAGTTGATCCTTGACATCGGTTTTTTCAGTTTTGTAAGGGTTGCTTAATTCCGTACCTCTTGATTCAGGCTCTTCTCTTGTGAATTGGAAGATAGAACCGTAGCTACTTGAGATGTCCAAGTTAATTCGTTGGCTTTCTTTCTGGTCTAGGATGATTCGGAAATAATCTTTGGCAGTCAGTTCAACCTTACCATGGACTTGGATATTTTCAGCGTGGAAGTGATGTTCTGTTGACTCTAGCTGACTATCTGTAAGATCTGTATCAAAGATATTAACGATATTGGGCGTTGTGAGTTTACTGTTTTTGATACGACTTCCTTCAATTCGGAGGATATAGCCGTTTGTATTGAGGGTCGCATTTTCAAGGCTAGCATTTATGATGGTGGTTTGTCCGCGATTGGCTGAGATGTTGATTCCTTTTAGAGTTCTCCCTTTTGGTAATTGGAGGATAACTTCTTCAAAACGACTAGAGTAGCTACTTGCGATATGAAGAATTCCGCCAATTCCAGAAGAGATAAATGGACTTTCAGATAGTTTCTTATCAGTGAGACTCAGAGTTCTATCGTTCTGATTGGTGATAAGATCATGGTGAGCAGAAAGAGATGGATGGTAAGAAATGTGGATTTGATCATCGAAAGAGTCTGTGATGGTCAGTGCGTGTTGATGGAGAGTAATCTCTAGGTTTTCGACTTCCTTGCCAAAGGTCAACTCTTCCATCCGACTATCATAGACAGGCTCCTTGGACATGGCAAGCAGACTCTTAATCCCGTCAGATTGGATCCCTACAAAGAGCAGGATAAAGCCGATAATGGTAGTCACCACACCAAAAATGAGAAATCCTTTTGTCAATTTACGCATGTTGGTCACCTCTCTTTCCTTTTTTGAGAACAAATTGCACCAAGCGAACAATGAGTAGACCGAAGAAGCGAGCTACATAGGAGATACCTAGTAAGACCAGTGAAGAAGCACCGATAGCCAGTAAACCAGAACCGAAAATCAAGATAAAGGCTGGTTTGGCTTGGGCTAGGACAGTGAAACTTTCAACTAAAAATAGGAATCCGGCGATGATACCTAGTATGGAAACCGCAAAGAAAGCCAAGATGACAGTCAAGGCTGCCACAAGGATTGCGAGCAGGGTCACGAGAATGGCGATTCCAAGAGGAATGCCGATGGGTGCTGCAAGGAGGGCTAACAAGGCGATATGTAAAATTTGTCGGTTATTTTTTTGAGCAGGTGCTTCATTGATTTTTTTATCAAGAAGATTAGAGAGGACTTCGTGAGCTGCTTCTTTGGGAGTTCCCAAACTAGCAATGAGTTCTTCTTCTCCTTCGACTCCAGCATCGTCAAAGAGTTCCCTGAAATAGTCCATGGCTTCGATACGGTCAGCTTCAGGTAGTTTCTTGAGATAGAGTTCTAGCTGAGTCAGGTATTCAGTTCTTGTCATGGCGGATACTCCCTTCTATGATGCCATTGATGGTGTCTGTATAGAGTGTCCATTCATCTTTTAGGGTAAAGAGCTGCTCTATACCACCATTTGTCAAGGAGTAGTATTTGCGCATGCGACCTTGGAACTCTCTAGAATAGGTTGTCAGAAAGCTATTGCCTTCCAATTTTTTGAGAATGGGATAGAGTGTGGATTCTTTGATATTAGCGATCAGCTTAATGGTCTGGCTAATCTCATAACCATAAGAATCCCCTTTTTCCAGTACGGCCAAGATGAGAAATTCAATCAAGGCAGAGGATGTTGGAAAGTACATGGGAAACCTCCTTTTCTAATGTGTAGGATTTTTATATATAATTTTTCTACACATACATTGTACATCTAAAAGAAAGCCCTGTCAAGAGAAATGTGTAAAATTTTTATATATAAAAAAACTTCTAGGAAAAACTAGAAGTTTAAAGGATCTTATCCGCTCTGTCCACTGTAAAGAGGGCCACAGTCATCAGAATATCGACGAGTAAGAGGGCAGCTACAGCTGGTACCCAAGAGTGGAAAAAGTCAAAACTGTAACCAAAGAGAGTCGGACCAAAGGCTGCTAGGATATAGCCTCCTGTTTGAGATAAACCAGACAATTGGGCTGTCTTTTCAGGGGCGCTTGTCTTGAGTGAAAAGTTGACCATGAGATAAGGGAAGAGGGCGCTTGTTGCGGTTCCGATGAGGAGATGGATGGCAAGCCAGTAAAAGAAATTACCGACTGGGAAAAAGAGCATGGAAATGCCGACCACACCAGCTAGTGAAACCAGAGTGAGCATGAGCTGACGGTTGCGAGTAGATAAGCTGGTTGTCAGGCTTGGAATGGTCATTGAAAAAGGGATGCTAATCAG
Organism: Streptococcus sp. k-628; assembly: GCF_013277475.1. Taxonomy (NCBI): domain Bacteria; kingdom Bacillati; phylum Bacillota; class Bacilli; order Lactobacillales; family Streptococcaceae; genus Streptococcus; species Streptococcus sp. k-628. The sequence continues at coordinate 29,767 of NZ_VMMZ01000073.1, read as the reverse complement.
CGAGAAGATAGATGTCAGCAAGCCAGCTTCGTGGCTGGATAGGCCTGCGTGGATAGCCATGGTAGGTAGCCAGGTCATAGCAGTGTAAAAGAGCAAGGATTGAAAACCTGCAAAGACAATCACTGCCCAGACCTGTTTATTACGCATGACCTTTGTTTGGCTTTTTTGTTTGGTTTGTGGAGCCAGTCTGTGATTGTAGCGGTGATTAGGCAACCAGACCAAAAAAGTTGCTAGACAGAGCAGGGTGAGGAGGATGATAAGGCCTTTCCAAGAACTGGCTTGTGTAATGGGCACAGCTAGATAGGAGGCCAGAGCCGTTGCAATCCCCATAGAGGTTACATATAAGGTGGTCAGAAAACCAATCTTCTTTGGTTGATTGGCTTGGATAAGACTAGGAAGCAGTACATTGATGACTGCGATACTTGCCCCAACCATCAAGGTTCCTAGATAGAGCAGGGGCAGATTGATTAGTCGAATGAGAGAACCGATGGTTAAGAAGAAAAGGCTATAGGTAAAGAGATGCTCCAAGCCGATTTTCTGAGCCAGTCGGGTAGAAAATGGTGAGAAGAGGGTAAACATGAGGAGGGGAAGGCTGGTCAGGATACCAAGCGAACTAACTTCTACTCCCAGCCCTTGCGAAATATCTCCCAAAATAATGGGTAAAACAGTAAAAGGAGTCCGCAAGGAAACACCAATCAGGATAATACCTGGAACAAAAAAGAGTGATTGCTTTTTCATATAATACCTCTTCTAGCTGATTTTAATAACAGCTTATTTTAAGGTTTTTTGACTATAATGTCAAGTAAGGTTTCTGGCTTTCAAGATAAAAATGGGAAAGTCTTGAAAATTATGATAAAATAGTGGAAGGAAATCTATACATTGGAGAAAAACTGTGTCTGAAAAGCAAAAAATCAGCGTATTGATGTCGGTCTATATCAAGGAAAATCCGACATTTTTAAAGGATGCTATTGAGAGTGTTCAAAATCAGACTCTGAAACCGAGCGAGTTGGTTCTGGTTGAGGATGGGCCTTTGACACCTGAGCTCTATCAAGTATTAGACCAGCTTGAAGCTGAGTCTGATATTCCAGTGAAACGCTATCCTCTTGAGCAGAATCAAGGTTTGGGTCTGGCTCTTCGTCAGGGTGTTTTGCAGTGTCAGTATGATATTATTGCCCGTATGGATACGGATGATATAGCAGTTCCAGATCGTTTTGAGAAACAGGTTCAGCTAATGGAGAAGGACAAGCTCGACCTATTAGGTGGACATATTGCAGAGTTTATTGACAATCCTGATGAGATTGTTTCTTACCGTCGTGTTCCAACTCAGCATGCAGATATTGTAGCTTATCAAAGGATGAGAAGTGCCTTTAACCACATGACTGTCATGTTCAAGAAGGACATGGTTCTCAAGGCAGGCAACTATGAGGATGGCCTTTATATGGAGGATGACCTCCTCTGGCTCAATATGATTGCTGCAGGAGCCAAGACTGGAAATCTGGATCAAATCTTGTGTCAGGTTCGTGTTGGAGCAGGGATGTTTGAGCGTCGTGGGGGACTGCGTTACCTTAAACTCTATCGTCAGGCTCGTCAGCGCATGCTGAACCGAGGGCAAATTTCTTACATGGAGTATGCCAAGAGTGTTGCCATTCAGATGGTTGTTGCTCTTTGTCCAGGATTTGTCCGACAGTTTATTTTTATGAAACTGTTACGAAAAAGCAAGTAAAAGATTGTAGCAAATCGTAAACTGGATAAAAAGTGTTATAATAACAATATAAATATCCAGCTCTTTTAAGGAGGAGTAAATTTCTATGAATAAAAAACTCACAGATTATGTGATTGATCTGGTGGAAATTTTAAATAAACAACAAAAACAAGTCTTCTGGGGCATATTTGATATTTTGAGTATGGTGGTTTCCATCATTGTATCTTATATCTTATTTTACGGACTAATTAACCCAGCACCTGTTGACTACATTATCTATACGAGTTTGGCCTTCTTGTTTTATCAATTGATGATTGCATTTTGGGGCTTGAACGCGAGTATTAGTCGTTACAGCAAGATTACGGATTTCATGAAAATCTTTTTTGGTGTGACTGCCAGCAGCGTCTTGTCATATAGTATCTGCTATGCCTTCTTGCCACTCTTCTCCATCCGTTTCATCATTCTCTTTATCTTGTTGAGTACTTTCTTGATTTTATTGCCACGGATTACTTGGCAGTTAATCTACTCTAGACGCAAAAAAGGCAGTGGTGATGGAGAACACCGTCGGACCTTCTTGATCGGTGCTGGTGATGGCGGAGCCCTCTTTATGGATAGCTACCAACATCCAACCAGTGATTTGGAACTGGTCGGTATTTTGGATAAGGACGCTAAGAAAAAGGGCCAAAAACTTGGTGGAATCCCTGTTTTGGGTTCATATGATGATCTGCCGGAATTAGCCAAACGCCACCAAATCGAGCGTGTTATCGTTGCGATTCCGTCGCTGGATCCGTCAGAATATGAACGTATCTTGCAGATGTGTAATAAGCTGGGTGTCAAATGTTACAAGATGCCTAAAGTTGAAACTGTTGTTCAAGGCCTTCACCAAGCAGGTGGAGGCTTCCAGAAGATTGATATCACAGACCTTTTGGGTCGTCAGGAAATTCGTCTTGACGAATCGCGTCTGGGCGCAGAACTGACAGGTAAGACCATCTTAGTCACAGGTGCTGGTGGCTCAATCGGTTCTGAAATCTGTCGCCAAGTTAGCCGCTTCAATCCTGAACGCATCGTCTTGCTTGGTCACGGGGAAAATTCAATTTACCTTGTTTATCATGAATTGATTCGTAAGTTCCAAGGGATTGATTATGTACCAGTTATTGCAGATATTCAAGACTATGATCGTCTGTTGCAAGTCTTTGAGCAGTACAAGCCAGCTATTGTTTATCATGCGGCAGCCCACAAGCACGTTCCTATGATGGAGCGCAATCCAAAAGAAGCCTTCAAAAACAATATCCGTGGAACTTACAATGTTGCTAGAGCCGTTGATGAAGCTAAAGTACCTAAGATGGTTATGATTTCGACAGATAAGGCGGTCAATCCACCCAATGTTATGGGAGCAACCAAGCGCGTGGCGGAGTTGATTGTCACTGGTTTTAACCAACGTAGCCAATCGACCTACTGTGCAGTTCGTTTTGGGAATGTTCTTGGTAGCCGTGGTAGTGTGATTCCAGTCTTTGAACGTCAGATTGCTGAAGGTGGGCCTGTAACGGTGACAGACTTCCGCATGACCCGTTACTTTATGACCATTCCAGAAGCTAGCCGTCTGGTTATCCATGCTGGTGCTTATGCCAAGGATGGAGAAGTCTTTATCCTTGATATGGGCAAACCAGTCAAGATTTATGACTTGGCCAAGAAAATGGTCCTTCTAAGTGGCCACACCGAAAGCGAAATTCCAATCGTTGAAGTTGGAATCCGTCCAGGTGAAAAACTCTACGAAGAGCTCTTGGTATCAACCGAACTGGTTGATAATCAAGTTATGGATAAAATTTTCGTTGGTAAGGTTAATGTCATGTCCCTAGAAGCCATCAATCAAAAGATTGAAGAGTTCCGAACTCTCAGTGGAGATGAATTGAAGCAAGCCATTATCGCCTTTGCCAATCAAACAACCCACGTTGAATAAAAAAGAAAAGCGCATATTATCAAGTTGTTCATAAGAACCTTGGTAATATGCGTTTTGTTATGTATAGATTGCCTCATTTTCTTCTGAAATGGAGTTGTTACCCAGTCTATGTTATTGAAAATACGCCAAAACCTCTAATGGTTTGTGGGCGATATAATCAGGCTGATAGTTTAGCAAATCTGCTTGCTCTCCAAATCCCCAAGTGACGGCTAATTTCTGAATGCCGCTTTCTTGAGCCCCCAGCATATCAAACTTGGTATCGCCGATAATGATGGCTTGTTCAGGATTTAGTTGATGTGTCTGCAAGGCTTGGCGAATGACATCTGCCTTATGGGGTGCTTCAGGGCTGGAACCATAAATGCCATCAAAGAAATGATAGATTCCCAAGTTTTTAGTCATGTCTTGAGCGGTTGGAGTATTCTTTGTAGTGGTGATATAAAGAGGGTAATGGCTCGATAACTTCTCAAGTAAGTCTACAATCTGAGGAAAGAGTTGAGCTTCATGGATGCCTTTTGCCTTGTAGTAAGAACGGTAAATTTGCACAGCCTCGGGGATTTGTTCTTTGGGCAGGCAGGTCGCAAAACTACTTTCGAGGGGCGGTCCCATAAAACCACGAATAGTTTTGGCATCAGGGCTAGGGGCCCCCAGCTCTTTAAAGGTATAGGTAAAGGCATTGTGAATCCCGATAGAACTATCAACGAGGGTTCCATCCAGGTCGAAAAAGATAGCTGAGATAGAGGTCATGATTTCTCCTATTTGATAAGCTTATTCTCCGAAAATTTCTTTTTGGAGGCGACGACCAGTAGGGGTGGCAGCGAGTCCACCTTCAGCTGTTTCACGAAAGGCAGTTGGCATGCTTGACCCTACTTGGTACATGGCATCGATAACTTCATCCACAGGGATTTTAGATTCGATACCTGCCAGGGCCATGTCTGCTGCAATGAAAGCAAAGCTTGCTCCCATGGCATTACGTTTGACACAGGGAACTTCAACCAAACCGGCAACAGGGTCACAGATGAGGCCCAGCATGTTTTTAATGACAAAGGCAATAGCTTGACTGGCTTGATAAGGTGTTCCACCAGCAGCTAGAGTCAAGGCTGCAGCACTCATAGCAGAGGCCGAACCAACCTCGGCCTGACAGCCACCTTCAGCACCCGAGATAGAGGCGTTGTTTGCGATGACTAGTCCAAAGGCACCGGCAGCAAAGAGGAAATCCAGCTGTTGCTCGTGGCTGAGGTCTAATTTTTCAATAGCAGCAGTGAGAACGGAAGGCAGACAGCCAGCACTTCCTGCAGTCGGAGTGGCACAGACCAAGCCCATTTTGGCATTGTGTTCATTGACTGCGATAGCATTTCGGGCAGCAGAGAGAATCGTGTAATCTGACAGAGTTTTTCCGTTTTTAATGTAGTGATCCAATTTGGCAGCATCTCCACCTGTCAGGCCACTACGAGATTTATTTTCATTGAGGCCAAGTTGGACAGAGGCTTTCATGACTTCCAGATTGCGTTCCATGAGAAGGAAGACTTCTTCACGTTCGCGACCGGTCAATTCAAACTCTGTTGTAATCATGAGTTCTGCGACATTTCCTTGAAAGTCCAGTTCTGCCTGCTCGACCAATTCTTTGATAGAATAAAACATGCTTCCTCCTATTTAAAGAAATTGACATTGTGGAGATGAGGGATTTTTCGAATTTCTTCGATAGCCTCATCACAGTTGCGACTATCAACTTCGATAATCATAATGGCTTTTTCACCAGCTTTTTCACGAGTAACATTCATCTGAGCGATATTGATACCATAGCGTGAAAGAGCCTCCGTTACGAGGGCAATCATACCTGGAATATCTTGATGAACAATGATGATAGTCGGTGTATTCATATTGAGAGAGACGGCAAAGCCATTGAGTTCGGTTACCTGAATATTTCCTCCACCGATAGAAATACCAGTCACGCTGATGGTCTTGTGGGCATTTTTGACGGTAATTTTAGTAGTATTAGGATGCGGAGCATTGCTGTCTTTCTGAATGGTCCAGACAATCTTGATGCCGCGCTTGTGGGCAATCTCCAGACTATTTGGGATTTCAGGATCGTCTGTATCCATGCCCAAAATACCTGCAACAAGGGCTAGGTCTGTTCCGTGACCACGATAGGTCTTGGCAAATGAGTTAAAAAGTTGGAATTCGACTTCTGTCGGAGTATCATCAAAAATGGAAGAGACAATCTTCCCAATACGAACAGCACCAGCGGTATGGCTACTAGATGGGCCAATCATAACTGGTCCGATGATATCAAAGACAGATTGAAAACGAAGTGATTTCATCAGTTTCCCCTTATAAAAATTCTTATCTCTATTATATCAAAGAATAAAGGTCTTGACTTTAATTGTGGATGAAAACCTTTCTAATACCTGAAATAGCATAAAAATAGTATCTTTTATGACAAAAAACACATTATTTAGGGAAATAAAAAATAATTTTGTAATATTTCTACATAAAAGTGTCAAGAAACGGTAATATTTAAAAGGTATGATAGAACTATAGAAAGAAGGAGAATTTTCGAATATGAAATCAACAACTAAAAAGATTAAAACAACTCTTGCAGGAGTAGCTGCCTTGTTTGCAGTATTTGCTCCATCATTTGTATCTGCTCAAGAATCATCAATTTACACTGTTAAAGAAGGTGATACACTTTCAGAAATCGCTGAAACTCACAACACAACTGTTGAGAAATTGGCAGAAAACAACCACATTGACAACATTCATTTGATTTATGTTGGTCAAGAGTTGGTTATCGACGGTCCAGCAGCGCCAGTAGCACCAGCTTCAACGACTTATGAAGCACCAGCAGCTCAAGATGAGGCTGTTTCAGCTCCAGTGGCAGAAACTACAGAGGTAGAGGAAGAAACTCCAGTAGTAAGTGAAACAGTAGCAGAAGAAACAGTTGCTTCAACTGTAAGCGGATCTGAAGTAGAAGCCAAAGAATGGATCGCTCAAAAAGAATCAGGCGGTAGCTACACAGCTACAAACGGACGTTATATCGGACGTTACCAATTGACAGATTCATACTTGAACGGTGACTACTCAGCTGAAAACCAAGAACGTGTAGCAGATGCCTACGTTGCAGGACGTTACGGTTCATGGACAGCCGCTAAAAACTTCTGGCTTAACAACGGCTGGTATTAAGAAATAGGGGAAGAGCTTTGAATAGCTCTTTTTTCTTACATTTTGAGAAGTCTGTTCACTCTTTGTAGACAATACGACATAATTTTCTTAAAAAAGTAGTATAATGTTTTTATAGAATATAAATAGTGGTGGTTAGCATGCATGCATTATTAGCAACAAGATTAAAAAATAAGCGAAAAGAGCTGGGCTGGTCGCAAAAAGAATTGGCAGAAGGAATTTGCCAACAAACTCAGATAAGTCGAATGGAACAAGGCAAATATATGCCAGGAGCAGATTTGTTATATAAATTATCTGAAAAAATGGGCTTAAATATGGACTATTTCTTTTCAGGAGAAATTTCGAAAGAGTTTCTAGGCTTGTCTGCTTTTAAGAGGTTGTCTGAAACATTGTTGGAAAATCAAGATTATGCCTCTTTGAAATATGCTTTTGAGGGAGAAAGAAAGCAACAGACTTCCTTATCTTTTGATGAAAAGATTTATCTGGACTGGATAGATGCTATTCTAACCTATCAATGTGAACATCAATTAAAACTAGCTATTTCAAAAATAGAGGACATCCTCAGTAGGATTAGTATTGATAAAGTGGATTATTTGTATATTTTGAATACCCTGCTGATTTTCTTAGGCTATGATGAGGATAAGGAGAAATTTGAACAACTATATGATCAGGTTTCCGTAGCCCTTTCAAAAATTGATACCAGTGTGCGTGAACAAATTGAGTTGTATATCAAAATAAAATACAATTATTGTTACCACCTTTGGAAACAGGAGGAGATGGACAAGTCCAGAGCCCTATTATTGGAGATAATTGAATTTTGTAACAAATATCATAGTAGCTTTAGGTTAGCAGATTTATATTGTTTGTTGGGAAATGTAACAGAAAATCTTGATATTTCTGTTGCTAAGGACTATTATATGAAAGCTAAGGTGCTCTATCTAATTGAAAATAATGAAGTTATGGCACTCAAGGTAGAACAATATCTGATGGATAAGCAGTCAGAGAATGTATAAGGATAGCAGAAGCTATCTTTTTTATGTGTAGAATATAACTATCATTCTTTTTTAAAAAAATATATTGATTTTGCTTCAGGAGCCTTGACAATTGATGTATTTTATTTTATAATAATAATATAGATGAAAGAAGGTGACGAGATGGGGAAATTAAAATTTGGATATTTGAAAACGCTGTCTGTATTGATTGTTGTGCTATTTCTACTGAGTAATAGTCGGAGTTTTATTAGTACTACTCTAGTTGCTCAAGGTATTGATACAGGAGCGTACTATTCTCCTAGTTAAGAGTAAATCCGTTGTTTAAAATGAAATAAGATAGAAGGAAGGTGAGTCCAATGAGCTATGATTTTTGAAAATGAATGAATTTATCTGTTTCTATGAAACAGTCGAAGATATAGAGAATGCGAGGAAAACATCATGAAAAAAATGTTCAAACATACAATTCTTTTTACTACATTATTCACTGTAGTTTCTAGTAATTTACCTGCAGTTACAGTCTTGGCCAATGAACATAATACGGATCAACATTTAGCTACTACTCAAGTTACCCCAAAACAAATGTCTGAACGAGAAAAAGAATTATTTATTGAAGAAGTAAAACAGAATCACCCAACAGTTTCAGAATCATTTATTCGTGAGGCATTAGAAAGACAACTAGTTGGTGATTATTCTATCCCTCGAGAAAGCCCTATAATGTTTCGTTCAGCATGGCAGGGAGTTACAGTAGACCAAATGGGAGCCTTGCTTGATGTAGCTTTGGGAACATTATTAGGTGCAGGAGTTGGAGGGCTTACAGCAGCTATTACTAAAGTCGGAAAACATGAAGCAAAAACTCAATTGAAAAAAGTATTACTTAAATATGGTTTATTAAGCGGTATTATCAGTGATAAAGTGTTAGATTATGCTTTAAATTTAACATCCCCAGGCTACCATATTGCTAACTATTGGGATAATCACGATAAATATCCTGGTAACGGTAGAATAAATTTTGAATGGTAATTCTTATGAAAAATAAAATTTTAATCATTGTCTATCTTTTAACCTCGCTGTTCATCAGTTTTGTAATCTTTTCAATTTTACATATTGATTTTAAATGGTGGACAACTTTGGCTATAAGTGCAGGATTTATTTACACCTACTTAAAATTTAGTAAAAAATAAAAAGAGGTTGCACTGACTAAAGAAAATTAGAATATATATTAGAGGTAAACAGATAGTCGTAGGGAAATTAAGAGTTCTATTGATGAGCCTGGATTTTCTTATAACGTTATCTAACAAACTGACCTATGAAACTTCAAAAATTTAAAAACCACACGGTATTCCTTTCAACTTGATTATGTTCAAGATTGGGGTTACAGTGTGGTTTTATTTAGAAGTTAGTTTTTTCTAATCTCTTTTTATATTTCCTTTGGTTGATAATAGTTCTCCACTTCTTTTTTGAGATGAGACAGCATAGAAGTTTCCTCGGTCAGCTCTAGAAGTGAGAAACCTTTTTGGATAGATTTAGCATCATCCCTACAAATTCCGATACGGACATAGCAGATAGCAAGCCTATCGTAGTGCTTCTTTTTCTTGGCATCCTCTAGTAAAGTATAGCAGATTTGTTGACACATGTTTTTGTCTTGATGGTATAAGTAAATGGTGGAAAGGTTGAGTAGGATTGCTACTCGCAGTTCATATAGATGTTGATAGTTTTTATAGACTTCCAAGCGTTGCAATATTTTTTCAGTAATGAGATGGAGGTGTTCAATGGGAAAGCTGAAAAGGATGGTATTGAGGATTTTTAGGTCATTTTCATACCATGTATCTTGTTTTTCAATTTTCTCCCAAAGTTTTGTGACAGTCTGTTTCACTTGGTTTGACAGTTGCTCTGTACCATGTTGACGGATATGAATGACAATTTCCAACATATCTCTGATTTCTTCTATGGGCAGGTCGTGGTGGGTCTTGAGATAGTCTTGGCATGTTTCAAAAAAATTAACTAGACTACTGCTGTCAATGATAGAAGTCATATTGAGATAAGTTTGCAAGATTTCTGTTCGTTGGCTCGGTTGATAGAGATGGCAGATGTAGTCAAACTCTTCAAAACTCATATTGATTTGCCGGAGAAGAAATTCCATGTTTTCATATTTGGGAGTTACCTTGCCACTTTCAATCTTTGATAGGCTAGTTCTTGAGAGGACATTTCCACAGACCTCTTCTTGGGTCAAGCCTTTTGACTCGCGTATTTCTTTATAGACCTTTCCGAAATCATAACGCATAATTTTCTCCTTTTCGTGAAAAAAGTTAACAAATAATAAAATCCAATTAAAAATATTGTATCATAGTAACAGAAATAGTAAAAAAGAAAATTAAAATAAGCTGGGTGTAATTTTAATATGGGGTTAATGAGTACTATGATGTAACTAGAAAAGGGGTGGAAAAATGTTTAAAAATAAGGAACTTTTTCGAGTAGTCATGATATTTGTGATAGGAATTATCCTAATTTTAATGACACCCGTCTTATTTAAAGTTGTGATGGAACTATTTTCAAAATAAATAGGCCTCTGCTTTAAGTGGAGTAGTGAATCAGGAGGTTAAGTGATGAACTACAATGTAAAATATCTCTTATCAGGAATATTTATTATAGTCTTTATATATTTTCTAGTCTGGATGCGTTATTTTAATCAGAAGAAGGAAGAAGCGCATTCGGATGTGTCTTTTGAAGCGAGGTTAGATAGTGAGGTCAAGGCCTTATATAAACAACTAGGATTGGGTGAGGAGCCTCATTATTTCTTAGCCTATCGCTACCTACATCCCTGGTTTAATTTGGCGATTTTACCACCAACAGTGGAAATTTTCTTAACTAAAATAGCGCTGGTGATGGTGACTCCAGATGAACTACTGATAAGAAATCTTGGGAATGGGATGACTTTCACAAGTGAGCACCATCGTGATTTGCGACAAGGACTTATCCGCATTCCAAAATCAGAGATGAAAGAATTTGAGATTCGCAACTGGAAAAGAGTTTTTATATTTGGCGATTTTTTGACAATTAAAACAAGCCAACATAGCTATTATTTGCAGGTTAGAGATGATGGACTTCAAAAAGGAAGTCTTTCTACCAAACACTTCTCCGACTTGAAACGACAAGATTTTCTCGGATTATTGACAGATAAACGGACATTTTGATAGACGATTGCTCAAAAAACTAACCTCTAAACATTCAAAAACCACACAGTGTTTTCAGCCTTGAACACAATTAAGCTGAGAGAATCACTGTGTGGCTTTATTGGAAAGTTAGTTTTTTTCCAGTTTCGTCTCTTCACGGGAGGTATCTCTATGAAAAAAATCAGTCATCTTTGTATGCTCTTGCTCTTGCTGTGTACTACGTTTTTTGTCCTGAATGTAAATGTTACACGTGAAATAGTGCGGATTCAGGAGATGGGCAAGACAACCTATTCATTTGACTTGTACTTGAAAGATGTCACTAAACCGACAGAAACGATTCTCCAGTTTTTTGAAGAGGTTGCAAATCAAGACAAGGTCTCTATTATCAAAGTAGATAATGGCGATGAAGCCGTCAAGGCTGGTGTTTTTAATAAGGAAACCTTCCCCTATCAGGAGTTCGGTCTGACTTCTCTTGATTTTTCAAAGAATGAGAAGGGGGTCTACAGCAACCAGGATCTTCCCAATAATCTAGGAACCATTCCCACCTTTTTAAAGGTGAAACTCATTCGACTCCAGACCTTCCAATCCTATATTGAGGATAAATCCCATACTGTAAATGGGCGCTACATGATTACCTCCAGCAAAGAGATAGATCGCGATACCATTCTACAAAAGTGGAGTGATTTTTTCCAGATAGATAAGACGATTTTATTAGAACCCACTTACCGAAGTCAGGTTGGAGTGCTAAATCAAGCTTTGTTGCTATCTATCATTATCTTTATCTTGGCAATCTTACTTGTGATTTTAATGACAGTTTATCAGCCGATGATGGAGATGAAACGAGTGGGGGTTCAAAAGTTACTTGGTTTTCAAAGTAGAGCGATTTTAGCTGGTTTTGTAAAGACTAATTTTTATCTTCTCTTGGGTGGAAGTCTTATCATTGACTTGGGACTATTTTTAGTGCTGGACTATAGACCAAAACTTTTGTTCCCAAGTTTACTCTTATCCCAATTTCTGCTTTTACAGTTGTATTTGTTCATCAGTTGGCTGACCTACCTGATGATTCAGAAAATGACAGTCAGTTCCATGTTGAAAGGTTTTTCATCTGTCAAACTTGGTCTCATCTTCAATTATGTGATGAAAATAGGGACAACTATTTTACTGACGGCCTTACTGATTGGGGTGGGCAGAAGTTTAGAACAAGAAAACAAAGAACTTGCTTATCAGCAACAGTGGGTAAGCCAAGGCAATTACCTGACCTTAGAAACCTTCAAACTCAATGATAACCTGTGGCAAGAAGAGCTAGCAGGGTCAGGGAAATCTACAGATTATTTCTATCGATTTTATCAGGATTTGGTAGAAAAAACGCAGGCGGGCTATGTGCAGAGTAGCAGTCTTCCTGTAAAAAATTTTGTCCAATCAGAACAGATTCAGCAATATCAGTTAACAGATACGGTGGATGTTTACTATGCCAATCGCAATTTTCTAAAGAGCAAGGGATTCAAGCTACCAGATACCGGTATTAAAAAAGTTATTTTGATGCCAGCAAGTACGAAAGGTGAAGAAGATAAAAATCAGCTCTTGGGGAAGTTAATTGCCTTTCATTCGATGAAGTATGAAGAGCAGCAAAAACGAACGATAGAGGAGATGGATGTCGAGATTGCCTATTATGAAGGAGATTGGTCATTTTTCCCATATAGTGATAAGCGAAAGGAAAATCTCTCCAATCCAATTATTAGCTTGGTCAATGATTCTGATATGATGTGGGATGAGAAAGCCTCCCTGTCAACAACTGGCTTAAATAATCCGATTAAAATTGAAAATACGGTTCAACATCAAAAAGAGATTACAGAGTTAGTTGAGAAATTGTCAGATGGAAATTATTTAAAATTTTCATCGATTCAAGCAATTCAAGAGGGGATAGTTGATACCTATCGAGATGCTGTTCGGAATTTTAACCTACTCTTTGCTTTGTTTGGTCTCCTTAGCATGATGATTTCCTACTTCTTACTAGTAACAACTTTCTTGTTGAAGCGCAGGGATATTATTACCAAGAAGTTTATGGGGTGGAAACTGGTCGATCGCTACCGCCCTCTCCTCGTTCTGCTCTTGCTGGGCTATAGTCTGCCTCTTCTAATCTTGATTTTCTTTGCCCATGCGCTCTTGCCACTTCTACTGTTTGCAGGTTTTACATGTTTGGATATACTATTTGTGCTAGCCTTGGCTTCTAAGATGGAGAAAAGAAGTCTAGTAGAGTTATTGAAAGGGGGCATCTTATGATTGAGTTGAAAAATATTACCAAAACCATTGGGGGAAAAGTGATTTTGGATAACTTATCTCTCAGGATTGATCAGGGAGATTTGGTTGCCATCGTTGGAAAAAGTGGTAGTGGTAAGTCGACCTTGTTAAATTTATTAGGTTTGATAGATGGTGATTATAGCGGACAGTATGAGATTTTTGGTCAGACAAATCTAGCGGTCAATTCTGCCAAGTCGCAAACAATAATCCGTGAACATATCTCTTATCTGTTTCAAAATTTTGCCCTGATTGATGATGAAACGGTCGAGTACAATCTCATGCTGGCGCTGAAATATGTGAAATTGTCCAAGAAAGACAAGCTCAAAAAGGTGGAAGAGATTTTAGAGAGAGTAGGTTTGTCAGCTACTTTGCATCAAAAGGTCTCCGAGTTGTCTGGTGGCGAACAACAACGAATTGCAGTTGCTAGAGCCATCTTAAAACCCAGCCAGCTGATTTTAGCCGATGAACCAACAGGTTCTCTGGATCCTGAAAATAGAGATTTGGTCTTGAAGTTTCTCTTAGAGATGAATCGCGAGGGGAAAACAGTTATTATTGTGACCCACGATGCTTATGTAGCCCAACAATGTCATCGTATCATTGAATTGGGCGAGGGGAAATGAGTTCGTTCGGCTTCTTTTGACTGACTGAATACTCATGTTTTCCAGAGAGAAATAGCATAAATACGCCTAGGAATGACATTTTTATGTAGTATTTCTAGGTTTTTTTGTTTCAAATTGAAAAATTTTTCAATTTAGGCTTGACAAACGATGAGGATAGGAGTATTATTTATACAACCAAAAAGAATAAACATAAAGGAGGTTTTGTTATGAATAAGATGAAGAAGGTGTTGATGACGATGTTTGGTTTAGTGATGCTCCCCCTACTATTTGCTTGTAGTAACAATCAATCGGCTGGAATTGAAGCCATCAAGTCCAAAGGAAAATTGGTTGTAGCCCTCAATCCAGATTTTGCTCCATTTGAATACCAAAAAGTGGTTGATGGGAAAAATCAGATTGTGGGTTCAGATATCGAATTAGCCAAGGCTATCGCAACAGAACTAGGTGTCGAATTGGAACTATCTCCCATGAGTTTTGACAATGTACTGGCTAGTGTTCAATCAGGAAAAGCTGACCTTGCCATATCAGGTGTTTCTAAGACAGATGAACGGAGCAAGGTGTTCGACTTTTCAACTCCCTACTATACTTCAAAAAATAAGCTCATTGTCAAAAAATCTGATTTAGCCACTTATCAGTCTGTCAACGACTTAGCGCAGAAAAAGGTCGGAGCGCAGAAAGGTTCGATTCAAGAAACGATGGCGAAAGATTTGCTTAAAAATTCTTCCCTCGTATCTCTGCCTAAAAATGGGAATTTAATTACAGATTTAAAGTCAGGGCAAGTGGATGCCGTTATCTTTGAAGAACCTGTTGCCAAGGGATTTGTGGAAAATAATCCTGATTTAGCAATCGCAGACCTCAATTTTGAAAAAGAGCAAGATGATTCCTACGCGGTCGCCATGAAAAAAGATAGCAAGGAATTGAAAGAGGCGGTCGATAAAACCATTCAAAAGTTGAAGGAGTCTGGGGAATTAGACAAACTCATTGAGGATGCCTTTAAAGCATCCATTGAAAAATAGAAAGAAGGAAAAGAACATGAGTAAAGAAAAAGTAATTTTGGCCTATTCTGGCGGTTTAGACACATCAGTTGCTATTACCTGGCTAAAGAAAGACTATGATGTTGTTGCAGTTTGTATGGATGTGGGTGAAGGGAAAGACTTAGATTTCATCCATGATAAGGCTCTTAAGGTTGGGGCAGTAGAATCTTATGTCATTGATGTTAAGGACGAATTTGCTACAGATTATGTGCTAGTGGCTCTTCAGTCACATGCCTATTATGAACAAAAGTATCCCTTAGTATCTGCCTTGAGCCGCCCTCTTATTTCTAAAAAATTGGTTGAAATAGCGCATCAGACAGGAGCGACTACAATTGCTCATGGTTGTACAGGTAAGGGGAATGACCAAGTACGTTTTGAAGTATCGATTGCAGCCTTGGATCCCAATTTAAAAGTGATTGCGCCAGTTCGTGAATGGAAATGGTCTCGGGAGGAAGAAATTCATTATGCTAAGGAAAATGGAGTACCTGTTCCTGCTGATCTTGACAATCCCTACTCTGTCGACCAAAATCTTTGGGGACGTGCCAATGAGTGTGGTATTTTGGAAAATCCATGGAATCAGGCTCCAGAAGAAGCCTTTGGCATCACATCTTCTCCAGAGCAAGCTCCAGATACGCCAGAGTACATTGATATTGAGTTTAGTGAAGGTGTCCCTGTTTCCCTCAATGGAGAAGGGTTAAAATTGGCAGATTTGATTCAAAAACTCAATGAAATAGCTGGGAAACATGGGGTCGGACGGATTGATCACGTGGAAAATCGTTTGGTTGGGATTAAATCAAGAGAAATCTATGAATGCCCAGGGGCAGTGACCTTGCTGACAGCTCATAAGGAAATTGAGGACTTGACGCTTGTGAGAGAAGTGGCTCATTTTAAACCAATTATAGAAAATGAATTATCAAATCTCATTTATAATGCTTTGTGGTTTAGTCCAGCTACACAAGCCTTGATTGCTTATATTAAAGAGACTCAAAAAGTTGTCAATGGGACTGCAAAAGTTAAACTCTATAAGGGGAGCGCTCAGGTCGTGGCTCGGAAATCACCAAATTCACTTTACGATGAAAATTTGGCGACTTATACCAGTGCGGATACCTTTGACCAAGATGCGGCTGTTGGCTTTATTAAGTTGTGGGGACTTCCAACCAAGGTTCATTCTGAGGTTCAAAAAAGCGCCAAATAGGACGATTGGATAGAGAGGTGGATGTGATATGGCTAAGAATACAAAATTATGGGGTGGTCGCTTTGAAGGTACTGTCGAAGACTGGGTAGAGCGCTTTGGTGCGAGTATATCTTTTGACCAGAAATTAGCTAAATTTGATGTGATTGGTTCCTTAGCCCACGTTCAGATGTTGGGTCAGACGGGCATTTTGAGTTTGAAGGAGTCAGAAAAGATTCAAGCAGGTTTGAAAGAGCTCTTAGAAGAGCTAGAGGCAGGCCAACTTGACTTTGATATCGCAAACGAAGATATTCATATGAATATGGAAGTGTTGCTGACAGAAAAAATTGGTCCCCTTGCAGGGAAGCTACATACGGCTCGTTCTAGAAATGACCAAGTTGCGACAGATATGCACTTGTATCTCAAGGAGCAACTAGGTCATGTCCTAGATAAACTGACTCATCTCAAAGGTGTTTTATTAGACTTGGCGGAAAATCATGTGGAGACGATCATGCCGGGTTATACCCATCTGCAACATGCCCAGCCTATTAGTTTTGCCCACCACCTGATGGCTTACTACAATATGTTTCAGAGAGACAGTGAACGTTTTGAATTTAACCAGAAGCATACAGACCTATGCCCTCTAGGTGCGGCAGCTCTGGCAGGAACGACTTTCCCCATTGATCGCCAATTGTCTAGCGATTTGTTAGAGTTTAAGCAACCTTATACAAATTCTTTGGATGCTGTTAGTGACCGCGATTTTATCTTAGAATTTCTATCCAATGCCAGCATACTCATGATGCACATGAGCCGTTTTTGTGAAGAAATGATCAATTGGTGTAGCTTTGAGTACCAATTCATTACCTTGTCAGATACGTTTACAACAGGTTCCTCTATTATGCCCCAAAAGAAAAATCCAGATATGGCTGAGTTGATTCGAGGAAAGACTGGTAGAGTTTATGGGAATCTGTTTGGACTATTGACAGTCATGAAGTCCTTGCCCTTAGCTTATAATAAGGATTTGCAAGAGGATAAGGAAGGAATGTTTGATACGGTCGAAACGATTTTAAATTCCCTCGATGTGTTGGCAGGTATGTTATCCAGCTTGCAGGTAAACAAGGAAAAAATGCAAGAGTCTACAGAGAAGGACTTTTCAAATGCGACTGAGTTGGCAGATTATTTGGCAGGGAAAGGTTTGCCATTTAGAGAAGCTCATGAGGTTGTGGGAAGATTAGTGTTAGACTCTATCAAGTCTGCTAAAAATATTCAAGATTGGACTTTGGAGGAATTGCAAACCTATCATTCTCTTATTTCCGAGGATATCTATGTCTACTTGCAACCTAAAACTGCGGTTCAAAGACGAAATTCCTTGGGAGGTACAGGATTTGACCAAGTGAAATACCAGATTGAAGTCGCTAAGAGAGCGAATGAAGCTAGAAAGTGCTAGATTGATAGGTTCAGAATAAGAGGTTGGTCTATTGACAGCCTCTTTCTTGTCTTCTCTAACCAAGCATGTTATAATGAATACTGCTCAAGCGACCTTCAATCGTGAAGCACACACGACCTTCAATCGTGAATAAACGAATAGATGGGAGACTTACCATGAGTGATAGCTCTAAAACACGTGTTGTCGTGGGGATGAGTGGTGGTGTTGATTCGTCGGTGACGGCTCTCTTGCTCAAGGAGCAGGGCTACGATGTGATCGGTATCTTCATGAAGAACTGGGATGACACAGATGAAAACGGCGTCTGTACGGCGACCGAAGATTATAAGGATGTGGCTGCGGTAGCAGACCAGATCGGCATTCCCTACTACTCTGTCAATTTTGAAAAAGAGTACTGGGACCGCGTTTTTGAGTATTTCCTAGCGGAATACCGTGCAGGGCGCACGCCAAATCCAGATGTTATGTGCAACAAGGAGATCAAGTTTAAGGCCTTTTTGGACTATGCCATGACCTTGGGGGCAGACTATGTAGCGACTGGGCATTATGCCCGTGTAGCGCGTGATGAGGATGGCATCGTTCACATGCTTCGTGGGGTGGACAATGGCAAGGATCAGACCTATTTCCTTAGCCAGCTTTCGCAAGAACAACTTCAAAAAACCATGTTCCCACTGGGACATTTGGAAAAGCCTGAAGTTCGCAGACTCGCAGAAGAAGCAGGCCTTGCGACTGCTAAGAAGAAAGACTCGACAGGGATTTGCTTTATCGGAGAAAAGAACTTTAAAAACTTTCTCAGCAACTACCTGCCAGCTCAGCCTGGTCGCATGATGACTGTGGATGGTCGCGATATGGGCGAGCATGCAGGTCTTATGTACTATACGATTGGTCAGCGTGGTGGCCTCGGTATCGGTGGGCAACACGGCGGTGACAATGCGCCTTGGTTCGTTGTCGGAAAAGACCTAAGCAAGAATATCCTCTATGTTGGCCAAGGTTTCTACCATGACTCGCTTATGTCAACCAGCTTAGAAGCCAGTCAGGTCCACTTTACTCGTGATATGCCAGAGGAGTTTACGCTCGAATGTACGGCTAAATTCCGCTACCGTCAGCCTGATTCTAAGGTGACAGTACATGTCAAAGGAGACAAGGCAGAGGTTATATTTGCAGAACCGCAACGCGCGATTACACCAGGACAGGCAGTTGTCTTTTACGATGGCGAAGAGTGTCTCGGTGGTGGTTTGATTGACAATGCTTACCGCGATGGACAAGTTTGTCAGTACATTTAGATTGACAAATTTTCTCAATTTGCTACAATAATAAAAGCAATAGAAATGATGGTCAAAGCTCATGGATGTTGCAGGCTTTTTTGTCCTGCACTTCTTTGGAGTTTTGACTGTTTTTGTGTCGTTTAGAGGAAAGGACAAAAATGACTCAGCAAGACTTTCGGACAAAAGTAGACAATACGGTTTTTGGAGTTCGGGCGACAGCCTTGATTCTTCAAAATCGCAAGCTCCTAGTTACCAAAGAAAAGGGCAAGTATTACACAATTGGCGGTGCGATTCAAGTCAATGAAAGCACGGAAGACGCGGTAGTCCGTGAAGTGAGGGAAGAACTGGGTGTCAAAGCTCAAGCTGGGCAGCTAGCTTTTGTGGTTGAAAATCGTTTTGAACAGGACGGTGTTTCCTATCACAATATCGAGTTTCATTATCTGGTGGATTTGCTTGAAGATGCCCCATTGACCATGCAGGAAGATGAGAAAAGGCAGCCCTGTGAGTGGATTGACTTGGACCAGCTTCAGGATTTCCAGTTAGTTCCAGCCTTTTTGAAAACAGCCTTACCAGATTGGGACGGCCAACTAAGACACATTCATCTTGAGGAATAGGAGAGAAACATGACTTATAATTTTACTGAAGAATA
The DNA here is from genome assembly GCF_013277475.1 of Streptococcus sp. k-628. Taxonomy (NCBI): domain Bacteria; kingdom Bacillati; phylum Bacillota; class Bacilli; order Lactobacillales; family Streptococcaceae; genus Streptococcus; species Streptococcus sp. k-628. The sequence continues at coordinate 10,294 of NZ_VMMZ01000073.1, read as the reverse complement.
CGATATTATTGTAATTGGTGCGGGACACGCTGGGGTTGAGGCTTCCTTAGCTGCTAGCCGTATGGGCTGTAAGGTCTTGCTTGCGACCATCAACATTGAAATGCTGGCTTTCATGCCTTGTAACCCCTCTATCGGTGGTTCTGCCAAGGGGATTGTCGTGCGTGAAGTCGATGCCCTCGGTGGCGAGATGGCCAAAACCATTGACAAGACTTACATCCAGATGAAGATGCTCAACACAGGGAAGGGGCCAGCTGTCCGTGCCCTTCGTGCGCAGGCTGATAAGGAACTTTACTCTAAGGAAATGCGCAAGACAGTTGAAAATCAAGAAAATCTGACCCTTCGTCAGACCATGATTGATGAGATTTTGGTTGAAGATGGCAAGGTTGTCGGTGTGCGTACAGCGACCCATCAAGAGTATTCTGCTAAGTCTGTTATCGTGACGACAGGGACGGCCCTCCGTGGGGAAATTATCATTGGAGACCTTAAGTATTCATCAGGTCCTAACCACAGCTTGGCTTCTATTAACTTAGCTGACAATCTCAAGGCACTGGGCCTCGAAATCGGTCGTTTCAAGACAGGAACCCCTCCACGTGTCAAGGCCTCTTCTATCAACTACGACGTGACCGAGATTCAGCCAGGAGACGAAGCGCCTAATCACTTCTCTTATACCTCACGTGATGAGGACTATGTCAAGGACCAGGTGCCATGCTGGTTGACCTACACCAATGGTACCAGTCATGAGATTATCCAAAACAACCTCCACCGTGCGCCTATGTTTACAGGTGTGGTCAAGGGAGTGGGGCCTCGTTACTGTCCATCGATTGAGGACAAGATTGTGCGCTTTGCAGACAAGGAACGTCACCAACTCTTCCTTGAGCCAGAAGGGCGCAATACTGAGGAAGTCTATGTTCAAGGACTTTCAACCAGTCTGCCTGAGGATGTCCAGCGTGACTTGGTTCATTCCATCAAAGGTTTGGAAAATGCAGAGATGATGCGAACAGGTTATGCCATTGAGTATGATATGGTCTTGCCTCATCAGTTGCGTGCAACTCTGGAAACCAAGAAAATCTCAGGACTTTTCACTGCTGGTCAGACAAATGGAACGTCAGGTTACGAAGAGGCAGCAGGCCAAGGGATTATCGCGGGTATCAATGCGGCTTTGAAAGTCCAAGGCAAGCCTGAGTTGATTTTGAAGCGTAGTGACGGTTATATTGGGGTTATGATTGATGACTTGGTGACCAAGGGAACCATTGAACCCTACCGTCTCTTGACCAGTCGAGCTGAATACCGCCTCATCCTCCGTCATGACAATGCCGATATGCGTTTGACAGAGATGGGGCGTGAGATTGGACTTGTGGATGATGAACGCTGGGCTCGCTTTGAAATCAAGAAAAATCAATTTGATAATGAGATGAAACGCCTAGACAGCATCAAACTCAAGCCAGTCAAGGAAACCAATGCCAAGGTTGAGGAGATGGGCTTCAAGCCGTTGACCGATGCAGTGACAGCCAAGGAATTCCTTCGCCGTCCAGAAGTGTCTTACCAAGATGTGGTGGCCTTCATCGGGCCAGCTGCAGAGGACTTGGATGACAAGATTATCGAATTGATTGAAACAGAAATCAAATACGAAGGCTATATTTCTAAAGCCATGGATCAGGTTGCCAAGATGAAACGCATGGAAGAAAAACGCATTCCAGCCAATATTGACTGGGATGATATTGATTCTATCGCGACAGAAGCTCGTCAGAAGTTCAAACTCATCAATCCAGAAACCATCGGTCAAGCCAGCCGTATTTCGGGAGTAAACCCAGCAGATATTTCTATTTTGATGGTGTATCTGGAAGGTAAAAATCGTAGTATTTCTAAAAATCAAGAAAAGAAAGCATAGAGAAAAACAGCTCCGTCGGGGCTGTTTTCTTGCTTTATTCTTCATCTGGTGTGAGGATCATAGGGATGATGATTGGTTCACGTTCTGTATTTTCATAGAGGAAGGGGCGAATAGCGTTGACAATGGCACCATTGACAGATTGAACGCTAGCATCCTTATTTTTCAGTGCGATACGAATGGCATTGAAGAGGATTCGCTGGCTTTGGCGAATCAAGTCGCCAGATTCTCTCATGTAGACAAAGCCTCGGCTGAGGATGTCTGGACCAGATAGAATCATCTGTGATTTGAAGTCAACAGTTGCGACTGCCAGAACGACACCGTCTTCAGATAGATCACGACGATCTTTGAGGACAGCAGCACCGATTTCACCGATACGATTTCCATCGACATAGATATCTTGGGCGTTGAAATGACCTGCAATACGAGCTGAGTCAGCAGTAAGGGCAAGCACATCACCATTGCTCATGATAAAGATATTGTCCTTCTCAACACCAGTATCTACCGCTAGTCCAGCGTGGACTTTTTGCATGCGGTATTCACCGTGGACAGGCATGAAGTATTTTGGCTTAATCAAGCGGAGCATGAGTTTTTGCTCTTGCTGGCCACCGTGTCCAGATGTATGGATATTGTTAACCTTACCGTGGATAACTTCGACACCAGCTTCAGAAATGATGTTGATCAGCTTGTTGACGCTAGTCGTATTTCCAGGGATTGGACTAGAAGAGAAGATAACCGTATCGCCTGGTTGGAGTTGCACCTGACGGTGGGTTCCGTTGGCGATACGAGAGAGGGCTGCCATAGGCTCGCCCTGACTACCTGTACAGAGGATAAGAATCTCGCCTGCAGGGTAGTCTTTGATTTCATTTGGCTCGATAAAGGTTCCCTTAGGAGCTTTGATGTAGCCAAGCTCAATTCCGTTGACAATGGCCTTTTCCATAGAACGACCAAAGACAGCAATCTTGCGTCCAGTCTTAACAGCAGCTTCTGTTGCTTGCTGGAGACGGAAGATATTTGAGGCAAAGGATGCAAAGATGATACGTCCCTCTATGCCTTGGATAATCTTCATGATGGACTGGCCAACGACTTTTTCAGAGTTGGTAAAGGTTGGAATTTCTGCATTTGTCGAGTCAGACAGGAGACAGAGTACACCGTCTTCACCAAGAGCTGCCATACGGTGCAAATCTGCTGGTTCACCAACTGGTGTTAAGTCAAACTTGAAGTCACCCGTACAGACAATTTTCCCTTGAGGAGTATGAATGACAATCCCCAAAGGCTCTGGAATGGAGTGAGTCGTTCTAAAGAAAGTTGCCTTGAGATTTTTAAAGGTCAACTCAGTATTGTGGTTGATTTCGTAAAGTTTGGCGTTGCGCAAGAGGCCATGTTCTTCGAGTTTCCCACGAATCAAAGCCAAGGCAAGTGGTCCAGCGTAGATCGGGACATTTGCTTGCTTGAGTAGGAATGGAATCCCACCGATGTGGTCCTCGTGTCCGTGGGTAATCAAAACAGCCTTGACGCGGTCGATATTGTCCACGATGTATGAGTAATCAGGAATGACGTAGTCGATACCTAGCAAGTCATCTTCTGGGAATTTAATCCCAGCATCGACGATAATAATCTCGTCTTGGTATTCAATCCCGTAAGTGTTTTTCCCGATTTCTCCCAGACCACCGATGGCAAAAACGCCGACTTCTTCAGGTTTAAGAGTATAGGCCATATTAGAACTCCGTGATTTCGAAGGCGCCAGTTTCTTTTTCGTAATCTAGCAATTTGTCAGACAAGAGTTCGATATACTCGATATTGTACTCTGGGCGATTTTCTTCGACAAGTTGGCGAGCAGCGATACGGCCCTCAAGTTCTGAGTTAGCATCGATGTCTAGGTATAGTGCGCGTGTTGTTTCACGGCGTGGGCTACGTTCTTTTGTTTCTTGGTAAAAAACTTTGTAAATCATATAGTTCCTTTCTATTTTACAGGTCAGCTTATTCCAAACTTTTAGCATAGATTTGCTTGATTTCATTCCATTTTGTGTCTAGATTGACCTTGATTCGTTACAATTATTTCAATTATACCACAAAATGAAAAATTAGTAAAAGACGGAAACGAGAAAGTCACAGGACGATTTCTTTGGTAAGCGCTTGCAAAAATAAAGAAAATGTGTTATATTGATAACGGAAGTGAAATTTATTGCTTGTCCTAATTTCATATAGATTTTAAGTCAAGGAGGTTGCCCTATGTATAACTTATTTGCTTTTGCTATCGGAGTTCGCGTGGTAGCTTTTATCGTTTTTATTGCTTGTGTTTATGGAGGGAATCTTCTATTTGCCAAACTGGAACGACGACAAACCAAGTTCTTGTGGAAGATTACCTTTGTGACTCTCTATTCGCTTTTTCTCCTCCTCGTAACCTATGTCGTTTGGTTTGTATTTTACTTTGGATTAAATGCTTAGATGCCCTGCTCATGCTGGGGCTTTTTGTTTGGGGATATAGAGATAGTAGATTTACGACACGAAAATCCCACCCCATCTATCAAGATGAGGCGGTTTTTGTATTTTTTAAAAATGACATGACAATGGAATTTTCAGAGCTTATTATTTTTATGGTAATCATTGTTCTGCTCAAAAATAGAGTTGAAGCATAAAAATAAAACAATACAAACAGATAAATCGAATGGTAAAGGGATAGTAGTAATGTTTAAATCATTGAGAATGCTTAGCAAACTGTAAGAGATGAAGAAGATAAAATTTATCCTTCTAAAAATATGTCTTTTATCTAGCATGACTTACCAAACTTTTTACGGAGATCCTTTCAATTTTCTTGTTCACTTTTATATTCGTAAAGTAAAAGAAAAAGTGAGCATTTTTTTGAATTTTATTTGCGAATTGTTTTTGGGCTAAGTATAGGCATTTTTGTTTGGGGGCAAAGAAAATTCCCATGTGCCAGCTTTTGTAGTATAATAGTAAGCAGACAAAAAGATAGGAATGTGTTATGAAAGTATTAGCTTTTGATACGTCCAGCAAGGCTCTTTCTCTCGCTATTTTAGAGGACAAGCAGGTTCTTGCCGAGACGACGATTAATATTAAGAAAAATCACAGTATTACCCTCATGCCTGCCATCGATTTTTTGATGGCAAGTTTGGACTGGACTCCCAAGGACTTGGACCGAATCGTGGTGGCAGAGGGACCAGGTAGCTACACAGGCTTGCGAATTGCGGTAGCAACTGCCAAGACTTTGGCTCATACCCTGAACATCGAGTTAGTTGGTATGTCTAGTCTCTTGGCTCTGGTGCCCTACCAACAAGAAGGCTTGTTCGTTCCTTTGATGGATGCGCGTCGCAACAATGTTTACGCAGGATTTTATGAAAATGCCAAACCTGTCATGCCAGAAGCACACCTGCCCTTTGAGAGAGTGATTGAGCTAATCAAGGGTGCTAGTCAGGTAACCTTTGTCGGAGAAGTTGGCCCTTTTGTTGAGCAGATTCAAGAACACTTGCCAAGGACTAATTACAAAGAAACCTTGCCTAATGCAGCTAATCTTGCTCTTTGGGCTTGGGATAAGGAAGCAGAATCTTTGCACGACTTTGTGCCGAATTATCTCAAACGTGTTGAGGCTGAGGAAAACTGGCTTAAGAACCATACCGAGTCTGGCGAGTCTTATATTAAACGTCTATGATAGAAATCAAACGAATCCAACAGCAACCTGACTTGGCTCAAGCCATCTACGCTGTCATGGCAGCTGTTTACCCAGTCAGCCCTTGGACGCTGGAACAAATCCAAGCAGACCTGGCTCAAGACCAGACTTGGTATGCTTTGGCTTATGATGGGGCCGAAGTGATTGGCTTTCTAGCTGTTCAGGAGAATCTTTTTGAGGCAGAAGTCCTGCAAATCGCTGTTAAAGGAGCCTATCAGGGTCAGGGAATTGCGTCAGCCTTGTTTGCTCAATTGCCGACAGATAAGGAAATTTTCCTCGAAGTCAGAAAGTCAAATCAACGAGCGCAAGCATTTTACAAGAAAGAAAAGATGGCGGTCATCGCTGAGCGAAAGGCCTACTACCATGATCCAGTCGAGGACGCCATCATCATGAAGAGAGAAATAGATGAAGGATAGATATATTTTAGCATTTGAGACATCCTGTGATGAGACCAGTATCGCCGTCTTGAAAAACGACGATGAGCTCTTGTCCAATGTCATTGCTAGTCAAATTGAGAGTCACAAACGTTTTGGGGGCGTAGTGCCTGAAGTAGCCAGTCGTCACCATGTCGAGGTCATTACAGCCTGCATCGAGGAGGCACTGACAGAAGCAGGGATTACCGAAGAGGACGTGACAGCTGTGGCTGTTACCTATGGACCAGGCTTGGTCGGAGCCTTGCTAGTTGGTTTGTCAGCTGCTAAGGCCTTTGCTTGGGCACATGGACTTCCACTTATCCCTGTTAACCACATGGCTGGTCACCTCATGGCAGCTCAAAGTGTGGAGCCTTTGGAGTTTCCCCTGCTAGCCCTCTTGGTTAGCGGTGGGCACACAGAGTTGGTTTATGTTTCGGAGGCTGGTGATTACAAGATTGTTGGGGAGACGCGAGATGACGCGGTTGGTGAGGCCTATGATAAGGTCGGCCGTGTCATGGGCTTGACCTATCCAGCCGGTCGTGAGATTGACGAGCTAGCTCATCAGGGACAGGATATTTATGATTTCCCTCGTGCTATGATTAAGGAAGATAATCTGGAGTTTTCATTCTCTGGTTTGAAATCTGCCTTTATCAATCTTCACCACAATGCCGAGCAAAAGGGAGAAAGTCTGTCTACAGAGGATTTGTGTGCTTCCTTCCAAGCAGCTGTACTGGATATTCTCATGGCTAAAACCAAGAAGGCTTTGGAAAAATATCCTGTTAAAACCCTTGTCGTGGCAGGTGGCGTGGCAGCCAATAAAGGTCTCAGAGAACGCCTGGCGGCTGAAATCACAGATGTCAATGTCATCATCCCACCTCTGCGCCTCTGCGGAGACAATGCAGGAATGATTGCCTATGCCAGCGTCAGTGAGTGGAACAAAGAAAACTTCTCAGGCTTGGATCTCAATGCCAAACCAAGTCTCGCTTTTGATACTATAGAATAAAGAGTCAGCTTAAGGCTGGCTTTTTCACTGTTTAAAGTGTCAGAATATTTTGACAAAACTATAAAAATAATGATATAATATGCAAAAGCTAGGAGGTGGCAAGATGATTGAGAGAATGGAATTGGGAGAATTTTACAAGGAATTGCGCTTGGCTAGAAAGCTCAAACAGTCAGATGTGGCTTGTGCTGGACTAACAGCTTCTCAGCTATCCAAGTTCGAACTAGGGCAGTCTATGCTATCTGCAGATAAGTTGATCCTAGCCATCCAAGGGATCAATATGAATTTTGATGAGTTTGGTCATAAGCTCAATAACTATCAAGAATCTCCACATATGCAGATTGGTAGGAGGGTTGTGGATCGCTTTGCCCACCAAGATATAGCTGGCTTAGAGCAACTGTTGGAGGAAGTCGAGCAAGGACAGATGGCAGAGAGCTATCGTTGTTTGAATGCCATTGTGATTAAAAATGCTATTCATTCCTTAAATAAGAGCTATCTGCTAACAGAGGAGGATAGGGAGTTTTTGACTACTTATCTCTATGCTATTGAGTCTTGGACTTGGTTTGAACTTTATCTTTTTTGCAATACTATGCCCTTCTTGAGCAATCAAGACCTAATCTTTTTATCAACCTCTTTGCTTGAAAAATCCAAGGAATTTAAAGAGTTGGTACATAATAGACTGTATATGAAAAGTGGATTTCTGAATATTATATCAGAGCTCATGGAGCGAAAACTTTTCTCATACATCCCAATCTTCGAAGCCGAATTGGAGAGCATGTTGCGTCCGTACGATGTTTTTGAGAAAGTATCGTGGCAATTTTTAAAGAAAATGAGTGTCTTTCTTCAAACTAAAGGAAGCAATCAAAAAGAGATTGAACACTTTATCCAATCTCTGCAAGTATTAGAAAATCCACAATTAACAGCTCTATTCGAATTGCGTTTTCAGCAATACAAAGAACTTATCGATTGATTAGAAACGGGAAGACGATAACCCACTCCGAAATAAGCAGGAGTATCAGTTGGATTTTTCTTTTTTTCATCATTATATCCCTCCTTGTTAGTAGTAACTTTATTATACCAGGGAAATAATCAAATCCACCAAAATCGCAAATCTGAAATTTCTATAAGAAAAAATATCAAATATGCGATTTTTTAAAATAAGCCAATTTTCGTGTTATACTGTACTTGTAAAGCACTTGAAGCAAATCCTAGGTAGCAGAAGTGGTTTACAAATGAAGAAAGATTTTCCTACAATCAAAGTGCAATCTTACTATTGATATTGGAAATGATAGTTTATATTTACGTCAAATTACTTATTAGAAAGGTGCAACTAATATGAGAGTTAAATTTTTACTAAAAACGGGAATTATTCTAGCTGGCTTTGTTTTCGTAAATACAGTAGCATTGAACACAACAACTGTCTTTGCTGACAGTCCTTCGGTTGAAGAAGTAGAGTCCAGAGCCCGAATTCAAGATAGAACTGTTGTCTTAACTTATGATCTAGTGGATAACTCAGAGGATTATTGGGTTTATAAATATAGAGCAGCACCCTACGACTTTTACTATAATACAAAGACTAAGAAATGGAAGTCTGTACAATATATTTCTAATTTGGAACACACTGTAAATGTTATGGTGGATGGTTGGGCTAAATATGGTCCTTGGCGTCCTAGATAAGATGAGGTAAACGATGGAAAAGCAGAGTCAGTTACAAATTTTAATTCATTCCCTGTACAATAATAAAGAAATCAGCTTGACGGAAGAATTTAGGAAGCAATTGCTAGAAACAGCGAAACAGTTTTCTAGTAGTAGTGAAGATTTGCTAGCTGTACGTCTCTCATTTGCCGTCTCTAAAGAATTATTGAACTTTAAAGGTGAACCGCCGACAGAGTTGTTGGATTTAGCAAAATTTGTCCAAAAGAAAGAAGCTAAATACAAGCAGGGAATAGTGTGGTCTGGTATTTTTAAAATATGATTCATTATAAAATACGGCATGAGTATCGCATAATGGATGAATCTGAATATGAGCAAGACTTGGATTTCAATGCCAAACCAAGCCTCGCTTTTGATACACTGGAATAAAATGGAGTCTGTCTGATTACAATCAGCAGACTTTTTTCTCTTTCCTGAATGTGTTATAATAGTCCATGCTGTGGCTGGAACTGATTCAGCCCATTTATTAAGACATATGAGGAGAAAGATGAAAGAAAAAGGATTTTGGGAGGGAGCGCAGGCAGCTATGCCAACGGCCCTTGGTTATGTCAGTATCGGATTGGCCTGTGGGATTATTGGTGCGCCCTATGTGACACCTGTTGAGATGGGCTTGATGAGCCTCTTTGTTTATGCCGGGAGTGCCCAGTTTGCCATGTTGGCACTGATTGCGGTTCAAGCTCCTGTGGCAGCTATTGCTATGACGGTTTTTCTAATCAATTTGCGTCTCTTTTTGTTGAGTTTGCATGCGTCGACTTATTTCCGTCATACCAGTCTTTGGCACAATATCGGTATGTCTAGTATCTTGACAGATGAGACCTATGGCGTTTTGATGGGCGAATTAGCCCATGCAGACAAGGTCAATCCTATGTGGATGCACGGAAACAATCTCAACAGCTATGTGGCTTGGTTTGTGGGAACAGTGGTCGGAACGGCTCTAGGTGGCCTGTTGCCAAATCCAGAAATCTTTGGTTTAGATTTTGCCTTGGTTGGGATGTTTATCGGCATTTTTGCTTCGCAATTCCAGATTATGCAAAGACGAATTCCCGTCCGCAATCTGCTGATTATCCTAGCAGTTGTTGCGGTATCCTTCTTTTTACTCTTGACAGTGGTGTCTCAGTCACTAGCTGTTCTGTTTGCGACGCTACTTGGTTGTAGCATGGGGGTGGTTTTAGATGGTCAGTAAGTATCTTTTATTAGCAGTTATTTTCTCTGGCTTGGTGACGTGGATTCCCCGTATGATTCCCTTCATCTTGGTCAAGTATAAGGGCTTGCCTGCAATCGTTGAGCGTTTTTTGAAGTTCTTGCCCGTTTCTATTATCTTTGCCTTGATTCTTTCAAGCGTAGTGACAGGCAAGGTTGGCAGCCTTCCTCAAATCAAATGGCTGGACTTCTTAGCAGTCTTTCCAACGGCTTGGGTAGCCTTTCGCTACCGCAATCTAGTCGGAACAGTTCTCTTTGGAGTGGTCTTAATTGCAGTCTTGCGTTTGATCTTTTAATACTCTTCGAAAATCTCTTCAAACCACGTCAGCGTCGCCTTACCGTAGGTATATGTAACTGACTTCGTCAGTCTTATCTCCAACCTCAAAACAGTGTTT